>JANWHL010000159.1 GCA_025450405.1 Ktedonobacterales bacterium | reverse complement strand
GAGTGGTGGGTATCGGTCGATCCGAACACCTATTCCTGATGCCCTGATTGTAACACACGGGCGCGGTCGGGGCACTGGTCGGTACCCTAGGGTCCTCTCCCCCAGCCCCCAGTGGGGGACCCCAGCCCCCAGTGGGGGACCCCAGCCCCTCCCCGTCGCGACGGGGATGGGGGCCGGAGGCCAGGGTGTCGGCGCGCTTAGGATGGTGCCGGCCCAGGACGTGTTAGCTGGTGGGACGAAGTCCACCGTCTCGACGCGATAGGCTCGATGTTTGGGAGGTGACGAGCACGATGGTCAGCGTGCGGTGGACAGGCAAGGGTGGGCCGCGCACGCCAGCCTGAAGTGTTGGTCAAGGGTCTGGGTGCCGCTGACGCAGCATTGGATACTGGCCGCTTTCGTCGCGATCGAGGATGCCCTCGGCGACCATGGATTGAATTTCGCGGGTGAGGCGGGCCTGGCTGACCGCGGAGAGGGCGCCGTAATGAGGTGAGCGGGCGCCGCTAGGGGCGGTGTCGGCGGAGCCGCGGAGGAGGCGAACGAGGCCACTGACGCCGACTTCGTAGGGCAGGTCGCGCAGGCAGGCGAGGATGATGGAGCGCCAGGCGGCAGGGTCTTCGGGGACGGCGGCGTGGGCCCGGCGGGTGGTGAGCGCATGAACGGGCGCAGTGGCCGCTCGCGTTGAGCCGGAGCTGTCGTCGCCGCAGCGATCGCAGGTGCCGCATCGGGTGACGGGCAAGCGCTCGCCGAAATGGTGGGCGATGACGCGCTGGCGGCAGGTAGTGGCACGGACATACTCGACCAGGGCGGCTACCTGGCGCTCGTGGCGCTCGGCGATCGCGGCGAGCAGCGCGGGAAGGGCCTCGCGGCCATCGGCGGGCGGCGGGGGGATCTCCAGCAGCAGGTCGCGCGCGCCGTCGCGATACTCCAGGAGGCCGGCGTCGCGCCAGGCGAGCAGGCGCTCCTCCAGGGCGGCGGGGGTGAGGTGGAGCGTCGCCGACAGCGTAAGGAGATCAAGGGTCTGGAACTGGCGGGGGCGGAGATGGGCGGCGTCAGCGAAGGCGCGGAAGGCACGGGCGGCAGTGGGATCCTCGGGCAGATCGACACCCATGCGGACGTTGGGGGCGCGGGGGACGTCGGGGTGACGGCGGAGGAAGCCGGCGCGCTCGAGCAGGCTGAGCGCGACGCGCGAGGCGCTCTCGCCGAGCGGCTGGCCCTCGCCCGCGGCCGCCAGGGCGTCGGCCAGCTCGCGTTCGAGATCGGCGGCCGGGACTCGCCCCACGGCGTTTGCGGAGCCGGGGGCGGCGCCCGCACGTGCCAGGTTGCGCGCGGCGGCGTAGACGGCGCGCAGGGCCCCGATGGCGATCTCGTCCTGGCGGATGTGACGGCGGAGCTGGCTGGCGTCGGAGGTGGAGGCGAAGAGGACGCAGCGTGCGGCCTTGCCATCGCGGCCGGCACGGCCGGATTCCTGGACATAGGCTTCGAGCGAGCCGGGAAGCTGGTAGTGGACAATGAAGCGGACGTCGGCTTTGTCGATGCCCATGCCGAAGGCGACGGTGGCCACCACCACGCGGGTGCGGCCGGAGGTGAAGGCGTCCTGCGCGGCCTCGCGGTCGGCGCGCTCCATGCCGGCATGGTAGTGCTGGGCGGAGATGTGGCAGCGGCGGCGCAGGAAGTCGGCGACCTCCTCGCAGCCCTCGCGCGAGCGGACGTAGACGATGCCCGGGCCGGCGGTCGTGGCGACGATGCGGTCCAGCGCGCGCAGGCGGTCGTCGTTGTTGGCGACGGCGATCACCTCGTAGCGCAGGCTTGGGCGGTAGATGCCCCGGTTGATGATACGCAGGTCGCGGCCAAGGGCCGTGCCGATGCTGACGCGCACCTCGGAGGTGGCCGTGGCGGTGAGCGCGAGGACGGGCGGCCGCTGGCCCGCCTCGGCCAACTGGCGCAGGGCCTCGGCGATGAAGAGGTAGTCGGGGCGGAAGTCGTGTCCCCAGAGGCTGACACAGTGCGCCTCGTCCACCACGAAGCGCGCCACACCGGCGCGGCGGAGGGCGTGAAGGAACGACTGCTGGCGCAGGCGCTCGGGCGCGGCGTAGACCAGTTTGTAGCGCCCCGCGGCGAGGTTTTCCAGGCGGCGATCCAGCTCGTCTCGGTCCACCAGGCTATTGATGACAGTGGCACGGGGGCGCACGGCGGCGGGTAGACCCTGCACCTGGTCGCGCATGAGGGCGATCAGGGGGGAGATGAGGACGGTGGTGCCGTCGAGCAGGAGGGCGGGGAGCTGATAGCAGAGGGACTTGCCGCCACCGGTGGGCATGAGGACGAGCAGGTCCTCGCCGCGGAGAACGGCTTGGACGACGGCGGCCTGACCGGGGAGGAAGTCTTCATGGCCGAAATGCTCGCGCAGGGCGTCCAGCACGTCGGTGGATACGGGCTCGGCGGCGTCGTCTGTGGGTGCGGAAGCGTCGTCGGGCTCGTCGGCGGCCGTGGGCGTGGCAGCACCCAGGACGGCATCGCGGGCGGCGGCGCGCGCGCGGCCACGGGCAAGTGCGAGTCCAAGGCTCTCCTGACCGCGGCGGCCGGCGCCGTTGTTGGATAGAGACGTGCCTGGGGAGGGGCCTCGCAGCGCGGCCGCGAGCCAGGTTTGCGTGCCACGTGCCTCGCGGACGTCGTGCTCGAGCTGGCGCGCGCGCAACTCGGTGGCCCACGCGGAGTCGCCCAACCGCTCGGCCACCGCCAGCATCTGGCCGAGCACCCACGGCGTGGGGTCCTCTTGATAGGCGGTCACGACACGGTCCACGACCGCCCGGGCACCCTCGGCATCGCCGCGGGCGGCGTGGCAATGGGCGAGACCGAGCAGGGCGCCGCTGCCCGTGGCGGCGAGGGAGAGCGAGTGGCGGAAGGCGGTTTCGGCGGCGTCCAGGTCGCCAAGCGCCAGCGCCAGCTCGCCGCGTGCGTTCCAGAGCGTCACGCGGTCGGTGGCGCCGGAGTCGCGCTCCAGATGATCCAGCACCGCGCGGGCACGTTCGGTATCGCCAGCGGCCAGGTGGGCGCGGGCCAGGGCCAGGGTCCCCGCGAGCGACTCGCTCCGTGCCTGGCGTGCCTCGATCAGAGCGATGGCATCGGTGGGGCGGCCCACGGCCATGGCCAGCCGGGCGAGGTCGTCGTCCATGCGGACGGTTTCGCCGGCAAGGGGGCGCAATGCGTCGAAGAGGGCACTTGCCATGGCGCGGCCGGCGTCCTCATCCCAGTGGGCCAACGCGAGACTAAGCGTGATGGCCTGAGTCGCGGAGAGGTGATCCAGGGCGGCGGCCGGGCGCGGTGCGGTGCCCAGTGCGGTGCCACTCTCCAGGTCGCCCGCGTTCACCCCGGGACCGCCGAGGTCGGCGACGATGGCCGCGACGTGCGCGGCGAGAGCGGCGCGGGCGGCGTGCTCAGAGGACATTGTAGTCAACTTCGGCCTCGTAATCGGGGATGGTGTGGACGCCCACGACCAGCGGCCAGTGGCGGCCGTCGTAAGCGCGACTGGTGCCAAGCGCCAGCCAGCAGCGGCGCGGCCCGACGAGGGCCTCCCACAGGCGGTCGCTGGACAGGGTTAGTGTACGCGGTGCGTCGGGGGCGTCGCCTGGTGGGGTATGGGCGGCGAGCAGGCGGCGGCCGAGGGCGCGCCATTTGAGGTCGGTGCAGGCGGCGGTGGCAGTGTCGTCGGGCAGGCCAAGAAAGGCCAGACGGGCGTCGTACTTGCCAGAGTAGGGGTCGTGGCGGAAGGTGGCCGTGAGCGTGTCGACAGCCAGCGCGCCGAGCGAGCGCGAGCCTGACCAGAGGGCAGCGGGATCAGTCGCCGCAGCGTCAAGGAGGGCGGCGCGGTCGCTCTCGGGCAAGACGCCGATCAGGCGCGGACGCTGGTGGACAAAGTCGCAGGTCCAGTCCTCAACATGCGGCGGCGTATGGCGCGCATGAGCCAAGTCGAAGGCGGCGATGTCGAAGGGGCGCATCACGTGACGCGGGCGGAGTGCTGAGGGGTCGCGGGGCGCGTGGGGGGCGGGGTGGGTGCCCAAGGTAGCGGGAGTGGCGGGTGTGGGCGGATAGGTGATGTCGCCGAGCAAGATGCTGCCGAAGTCGCGGACAGGGCGGAGCCATGTGGATGGGGCATCGTGCTGGACGCCGGCGATGCAGACGCCGGTTTTCATCAGGGTGACCGCCAGGAGGACGACGTGCGCGCGCATCAAGTTTCCCCCTTGCGCGAGGTGGTGGGTGCGGCCGAGGTGGTGGGTGCGGCCGAGGTGGTGGGTGCGGCCGAGGTGGCGGCTGAGCGTGGTGCCGAGCGCACGCGGGAGGGCGGCGCGAGGACTAGGTGGCGCACCTCAAGACGGGGCCGCAGCTGGGTGAACGCCTCGGCCACGAGCCGGCGGTGGCAGTGGGTGGGTTCGGGCTCGGCGCAGAGCAAGCAGGGCCGCTCGAACCGCGCCGTGATGTCGGCCAGGATTTCGGCAACGGGCCGCTCGGCGAGGAGGCCGCGGAACACGGGCTCGTACGTCGCCCAATCGTGGTCGCGGCGGTAGGTGTCGAGGAGGGTTGGCGTGGGGGCGAGGCCGGGCTCCTCCAGGTAGCCAATGCCGAAGGTCTCCAGGACGAAGGCCAGGTCGTCGCGCTTGGCGTAGCCGGCGAGCTGGGAGGTGTTGTTCAGGCGGATATCCACGACGCCATCCACGCCGGCCTCGCGCAGCAGGGTGATGAACTCGCGGAGGGACTTGCGGGTGAACCCGATGGTGTAGAGCACCATGGCGGTCGCCTTTCGAGACGTGGTGCCGGAAGACTCACAATGAGGACACAGAGGACACAGAGGGGACGAAATAACCGCCGAGGACGCGGAGGGCGCTGAGAGGACGCGGAGGAGAGACGGAGAGGACACGGAGGAGGAAGTGAAAAGAGATCGGGGCCCATGAGACTTGGATCCTCGCTCGCCAGCCCCCTCGCCATCGCCATGGCGATGGCGAGCCAGAGAGCGAATGCGCACGCCGGGCCACGACGGGACGAGACGGTGGACGGAGGCCGGAGGACGCGTGTACGTCCGCCAAGGAGACGCCGCGATGGAGGGCGCCATCTGGCAACGTCACCATAGGCTGGCCTGGACTTCGCCCTGGATGTCGCCGTCGCCGAGGATGTGGTGGACCTGCCAGCCGGCGGCGCGCAGACCACGAGCCACCAGCCGCTCGCGGTGGCAGCGTGCGGGGTCGCCCTCGCTGCACATGAAGGCCGTGCGTCCGTGGGCACCAAGATCCATCAGACGGGCGAGGCCGACTTGATAGAGGGGTGTAGCGGCGATGGCATCGTAGTCGGGCAGGCCATGCGGCCCGCGCAGCGCGCCATCCTCGGGCTTGCCGCCCAGCTCGCGTCCGAGAAAGATGTAGGTGATGCCGGCGTCCTTCAGGCTGTGGGCGAGGTCTTCGCGGTTGAATTGCGGCCAATGGCGGCTGTAGGGGGCGGTACGCACGTCGGCAAGGACGGCGATGGCGTGGACGCGCAGGAGCGCGATGAACCGCTCGATGGTCAGGTTGCTGTGGCCGATGCTCCAGAGTGTTCCTGGAGTCGCGACTCTTGCCGTGGCCGATAGGTCCATGCGCGTGTCCTCACGTTCGCTCCGGCACATGGGCGTGCCCGTCCGCCGCCGCCACCTCAGTATACGGAATGACCGCAACGATGGGTAGCGCGACGATGGAAAGCGCGATGCGCGAGGGTGGACGGCGCACCCGCGCGGATAATGCGTGGGGCGCATCCGGGTGTTGGGCAACGCGGTGAGCACGGCAACGACTCAGCCATTGGGCTACGTTGCGGAGATTCCTATAGCTCTGGTCGGGTCGTGGGCTAGGGGAGGGCAAAGGGCCAGCCATGAGTCCGTCATCGAGGGCATTCTGAGCTTTGGAGCGTGGATCGCCAGCGTGTGGCATCAGCCACGCGCCGGCGATTTCGCAACGGGGGCGCTTATGGCTCCTCGGGCTCTGGCTCGGGCTTGCGGCGGGGATCGGGGGCGTCGGGCTGGTGACCCTGGACGCCAATGAGCCCGGTGAGCAAGGCGCCGGCTTCATTCTCGCGGTGGGGGGGGATACGCTGGAGGGTGGCGACGAGCGAGGCGACGTGCTGGCCAAACGCCGATCCGGCGCCGGTGGCCGTGATCAGCACACCATCCGCGCCGAGCTCGACCAGGGTGCGCAGGTCGTCTTCAGTGGGGATGCCCTTGATGGTCGCGAGGGTGGGGAAGCGCAAGGATTCCCAGATGAGGCGCAACCAGGTGAACTGTGAAATGCTCAGACGAGCGGCATCGCCGGAGGCGAGGCCAGTCTGAAGGAGCGCGGCCTGCATGGGCAGCAGGTTGCTGGCACGCAGGGAGAGGATCTGCTGTTCGTCGCGTGGCGGCTCGACGGTCACGATGTGATCGAAACCTTCGAGGTTAGCGAGGAGCAGGCTGGCCGGGGCGCTTTGGCCGAGGATGGCGAAGGCGGCGCCGGCCTCTTTGGCGGCCTTCAGGCTCGCGGCGTCGGTGTCACTGGTGGCCTCTACTCCCCAGATGGCATGGCGCTCCCTGGTGGCGTTGACGAGGTTCGAGAACTCGCGCGCGCTGGGAGTCCAGCCGCTGATCACGATGCCATCGGCGCCGTTCTGAATCGCGGCCTCGAGCGCGGCGGCGTCGCCGCGAGCGCCGACGGCGAGCAGGGCGGCGGCGCGCGTGGTGGTCATGGCGGGCTGGGAGCCGCGGAGGAAGCCAAAGCCAGAACTGGATGCGGTGCGTACTTCGTGCAGTTTCTCTATGAACTTGCCCATGGGTGGTTCTCCTCCAGAGGGAATCGGGGAATGGCGCGATGTCGGCATTATACCAGTTTGGCGCGGAGCGGCGCGGGGGCGTTGGCGCTGAGGCCGTGACTGGCGGGAGCGCAGCGAGGCCAGGCGCGGGCGGGGTGGGGCGAGCGGGCGTCAAGAAGACGCGTGGGGAATCCTGGATGGCGAGAAGATCGGGGGGAAATCCACGTGAGTGAACATGAGTAAACATGCCGACCGAGAGCGGGCGGATCGTGTGGCGAGGATGCGGAATGGGTGTCGAAGGCCCAATTGCGGTGGGCAGCGAGTGATGCGGGGGAAAGTGGCGGCGACCACGACAGGGGCATTTCGGCTGGGGGAGCGCGCCGGCACAGCGCGCCGGCACAGCGAGGCGGCGCGCCGACGAAGCGCGGACACCGGATCGGGCGTCCACCGGGCGCCCCCACGAAGGCCAGGTGATGAAGGCAGCGGCGTGACCTGCCTGGCCATGGATTCCGGCGCCCCGTGGTCTGGCGGCGCGATGGATTAGCGGGCGGTGCTCAAGTCGCTGGGGCTGGCGCCGCTGGCACCGGGATGCGCGCGGCCGCTCACGTGAGCGAAGTCGTCGGCGGTACGGCGATCGCTCCAATAGGTACTGCCGGGCATGCCCTTGGCCTTGCGCTTAACTTCGGCGGCAATGCGGCTGACTTCCTCGGTGCTGGAAATGGGCCGATAGTGATTGGTGACGATGCCGATGGAGAGGCTGACGAGCGGGTAGGTGCGGGGATGGCCCTGGCGGTCGGTGGCGACGAGCCAGCCGCGGTCGAGGTCTTCGGCGGTATAGCATAACTGGCTCTCGATGTCGAACCGGCGGATGAGCGCGGCGGCGATGGGCTCGGCGCGGTCGGGGGTGGTGATCAGGACGAAGTCGTCGCCGCCAATGTGGCCGAGGAAGTCGGTGATGTTGCCTACCTCGCGCAGCGCCTCGTTGGCGGTCCGGGTCACCAAGCGAATGAGGTCGTTGCCGCGCAGAAACCCATAGATGTCGTTGTAGGCTTTGAAATGGTCGAGGTCGAGATACAGGATGGCCCACTGGCCTGACTCGCGAAGCTTTTGGCCGACGGCGCGCTCGACCTGGAGGCCGCCCGGGAGGCCGGTGAGCGGCGAGAGGAGGTTTTCGCGCACGTGGCGTAGCTGGGTGCGGATGCGGGCAACGAGCTCCTCGGAGTTGAAGGGCTTGGTCAGGTAATCGTCGACACGATTGTCGAACGCTCGCACTTTGTCGGCGGTGTCGTGGCGACCGCTGAGGATGACGACGGGGATGTGGGCGGTTTTGACATTGGAGCGGAGATGGCGGACGACCTCGAAGCCATCCATGCCGGGCAACGTGAGATCGAGGATGAGCAGGTGGGGCACTTCGCGGAGGGCGACCTCAATGGCCTGCTCGCCGGTTGAGACCACGGACGGCTCGAAGCCTTCGAGCTCGAGCATGGAGCGGAGCATGCGTTTGATGGGCTCGTCGTCCTCGACGATCAGGATCGTCGGCGGGGGAGACGCGCTGGGCGCGCCCAAAGCGCCCACACTGGCCAAATCCCGCATGCGCGCTTCCTTCCGAACAAATGCTCGCACTGGGCGGATGCTCCCGTTTGGTCGCGGCAAAGACCGCCGGGAGACAGCCGCGACGCGCGGAGAATGGGTACCGGCGCGCGCGGCTCAATTTCGCGATGGCCCGCACGATCGGTCACCGCAAGCGGCAGACCACACGACCGCTCTGGCCGTCCGCTATGTCTCTGGCCACGCCGCCAGTGCGTACGGCCATGTTCAGACTCGGGGCGACCCTGCCCCGCGCAATGCTTCACCTGTCCGCACATTGTACAAGCGGCGAGGGCACGGTGTCCACGTAGTGTGTGTCCGCTGGGTCTTGCGGCGTTCGGGGGCGCCTACTCGCGGACGCCCAGCCGTTGGTCCTGGGAGGTGGAAGTGCGCTGTGCGCGCAGCACGGCTTCGGGCCGGCCGGAGACAGCATCGGCGACGCGTTCGCGGTGCTTGGGAAGCAGGTCAGGGGGCAGGTCGTCGGGCGCGAACCAGCCGATCTCCGACACTTCGTCGGTGGTCCGCAACGTGTGCTCGGCACCAGGAGCCAGATGGCACAGAAAGGCCAGGACCACCTCATCTTTACGCGGCTTCGAATAAATGCCAGTGAGGCGGACGATCTCCACCTCGGCGCCGATCTCTTCGCGGAGCTCGCGGCGCAGCGCCTCGTCCACGGTCTCGCCGTGCTCGACGCCGCCGCCGGGGAGATTCCACCAGCCGATATCGCGGCGGCGGGCGAGCAGGACGCGTCCGGCGCGCTCGATGGCGGCGAAGCAACTGACCCGGAAGCAGGCCTTCTCGGCATCAGAGTCGTGCGGGGGGCTCAGTGGACTTGTCATGCGGCGTCCTCCAGCGGCGCGGACCGTTCCTTGCGAAGGTTTGCTCCTCAGCCGTGGCCAGCGGGCGGTGGCTATGGGCGGAGAACTGCTACGGACGGTCCCCCGGAAGTCCAGTTGAGCCAAGTGTAGTGGCGTACGATGTGAGACGTCAAGGTGGATGCTCACGTCACAGGGGAGAGGCTATGAGTGGGGCAAAGCGGCGCGGGCGGCCGCTGGCGGCGCGCGCGCGGATGATGGCCATGGCCATCGGCGTGGCGCCCGTGCTGGCGCTCGCCGCGGCGGCGGTCCACGTGGATCTGGGGCCGTTTTTGACGCCCGAGGTGACCCTGAATCAACGCATGGCGCCGCTGATCGTGGCGCTGGCGGCGGGCGCGGCGGTGGCGGTGGTTCTGGGGGCGCTCGCGGCGCGAGCGCTCGTGTGGCGGCCGCTCCCGCGAGCCCTGTGGGGTCTAGAGGCGGACGCCGAGCAACTCGGCGCGCTCGCCGCGGGACGCGTTGAGCGTGTGACGCCGGCTGAGCGGGAGGCGCGAGCGTTAGCGCGACAACTGGACGATTTGCGCGCGGCGACGAGGGGAATTGGGACGTCCCTGCGCGAAATGGACGCGTGGGCGCGGTGGCTCCTGCCGCGGTGGGAGGCGCTGGCCGCCAAGCGCCGGTCCGACGGCGTGGCGCATTTGCTGGAGCAACTGCGGCGCACACGCGATGCGCTGGATGCGCAGGTGCGGGGCGCCGAGGCGTTGGCCGGCGCGGCGGGGCGGATGCCGGTGGGCGGACTCGATCCGGCCGCGGAGGATGCCACGCTGGTGGCAAGTGCGGGGCGGCTGCGCGACAGTGCTGGGCGTGTGTTGCGTGCGCTCGGGGGTGATCGGGGCAATGGGGATGCCGACGGCACCACCAGCGACGAGTCGGGCACGGTGGCGGAGGCCGGGGACGCACGGATGCCCCTGGTGCGGATGGGCGCGCTGTACTGGCGCACGGCGGCGACCTTGCTGGGCGCGCACGCGGCGCCGCTGGCGCTGGTGGGCCTGGCGTGGGGCATGGGGGTCGGCATCGGTGCGCCGGGCGAGGTCTGGCCAAGCGCGGCGATCGTCGTGGCGGTGATCGTGGTCGATGTGCTGGTGGCGGCGACGCTGGCGCGATCGGCCGCACGGGTCGCGGCACCAGTCGCGACGTCACTGGCGCGCGCGGCCGCGCAACTTCGCGCGGTGGAGAGCGGGGAGCGCGCGCTGCCAGCGGACGGTGCGCGCATCGTTTCGACGCTGCGGGCATCGGCGCGCACGGTGCGGCGGGGCACGGCGGTGGCGGGGGGCGCGCTGGACTGGCCGATACGGATGGGGCGTCCGCTCTTCGAGGCGGCGGCCTTTGACGCGGCGGCGGGGCGCCACGTGGTGGACATCGCGGCGCACGAGGTGGACGAGGCGGCGCGAGTGATCGTGGTGCTGGATCAGCAGATGGCGTACATGTTCGGGGAGATAGCGGACCTGGTAGAGCGCACGGTGGCGTCGTTGCGTTATGGCACGAATGGCGAAGCGTGCGCCGACGCGGTGGCCGACAACGCTGAGGAGCTGGTGGCGGTGCTGGTGGGCGGCCGGCGGGCGGAGACGGCGACGGCCGCGGAGGTCGGAGCGGTCAGGGGCGAGGACGCTCACGGCGAGGCGGACGAGGTGGCACTGCCTGAGCGCGCGCGGCTGGGCGCCGCGCTGTCGTGGCGTCAGCGCATCAGTCACGCGATGCCGCGGATCCGGCCCGCGCACCAGAGCGATGGGCGCCGGGCGCCACATGCGACCGCGGGTGCGCCGCGCGTGGCGACGTATCGCGCGCTGGCGGCGGGGCGTGGACGGGTCACGGTGGTCGAGGAAGCCGGGGCTCCCAGCCCACTGCCCGGGGTGTACCGGGACGCGACCGAGGCCGATCTGCGGCGACTCGGGGCGGGGACTGGATCGCGCGAGCGCGGCTCCGGCGGACGTGCCGTGGCGGGGAGCGAGACGGTGATCGACGCCGTCGAGGTGTGGGAAACCCCGGACGCGCGGCGTTAGAGGTCGGCTCGATGTTTACCTGGCGCTTGACGTCGCCAGGGCGTGCGACAATGCGATGGGCACGCAGAACCCGCGCGCCCTGACATGGCCTGAGATGGTCGCTGGAGGACCGCCTGGCGGCCGTGGGGCGGCGGGCGAGCGCCGGAGGAGCCAGGAGATGGTAGAGGGCCGGACGGTGATTGTGGTCGGCGGTGGGGTGATGGGCCTCGCCGCGGGGTGCGCACTGGCAGGGCGAGGTGCGCGGGTCACGGTGATAGAGCGCTGGCGAGTGGCGCACGAGCGCGGCTCGTCGCATGGGCTGACGCGGGCCATTCGCCATGAGTATGGGCCGCTCGGCATCTATACGGACATGGTGGCGCGCAGCCTGCCGCTGTGGGCGGATCTGGCGCGTGAGACGGGCCGCCGTCTCTACACGGAGACGGGGATCCTGACGCTGGGCCAGGAGGACGACGGGCACACGCTGCCAGGGCTGGAGACGATGCGGGCGGCGGGTCTGCCGGTTGAGCGGCTGACGGGGGCGGAGTGCGCACGGCGCTTCGACCAGTTCCAGCCCGAGGAATTTGGGGCGATCACCTGGAACCCGGTGGGTGGGATGATGCACGCGAGTGAGTGCCTGATGGCGTTGGCGGAGCGGCTGCGGACGCGGGGTGGCGCGCTGCGCGAGGAGACGAGGGTGGCGCGTGTGGAAGGCAGTGGCGATGGTGTGGTGGTCACGCTGGCGGGCGGCGAGCGGTTGGAGGCCGATCGGGCAATCATGACGGCGGGACCGTGGGTCGCCGAAGTTTTGCCGGAGCCGCGGATTCCGGTGCGGGTGACGCACCAACAGGTGATGTATCTGGGTGGGCTGCCCACTGAGCGATTCGCGGCGGGGGCGTTTCCGACCTTCCTGGCGGGGATGGAGTATTACGGCTTCCCCCTACAGGGAGCGGGCTGGTTAAAGGTGGCGTCGCACCGGTTTGGCGTGACGCATGATCCGAATACGGCGCAGGTGGTGGACCCGGAGGAGGTGGAGCGCGTGCGGGCGTGGCTGCGCCGGGTCATCCCGGAGGTGGCGGACGCGCCGCTGGTGGGCACGGACCTCTGCATGTACGACCTGGTGGCCGACGAAGATTTTGTCTTGGATGTCGATCCGGAGAACACCGGAGTGGTGATCGGATCGGGGTTCTCGGGACACGGGTTCAAGTTCGGCATCCTGATCGGAGAGCTGCTGGCGGCGCTGGCGCTGGACGAGAAGCCGGCCGTGCCGCTGGAGCGATTCCGTCTGGCTCGATTTGGGGAGACGAACCCGGAGCGAGCGATCGGTCACGTGGCGGGCGGCCACGCCTAACGAGCATCTGACGGGCACGCGGAATCGCGGATGGCGACCCGCGTGGCCTGGGGTCGCGGCGAATGGTGACTGGCCAGGCAGGAAGGGCCATCGCGCTTGCGCCTCTGGTGAGGGGATGCTATGATGGCATAGGTTAGGCACCGTGCGAGCGCGGTGATCCAGGCGCGGGGCGCATGCCCCCGCGGCGACGCCGAGGCCGACGCGGCGGTGCGGCTGGCGACAGAGAAGCGAGGGTGGACAGTGGGTGTCTTAACTCCGTACCGCGCCATATTTCAAGTGATCCTCATCATCATCGCCATCGCGCTGATGATCAGCATCCTCTTGCAGGCGCGCGGAGCGGGACTGGGCAGCGTCTTTGGCGGAAGCGGGACGGTGTTCAAGACACGGCGCGGCATCGAGAAGCTGCTTTTCAACATGACGGTGTTCTTCGCCATTGTCTTCATGGTGCTCTCGTTCTTCACGGCCGCCATCCCGTCCTAGATGCCGGCACATACGTTTCACTCGCATGGGCCGGCGATGGGGCCGGCAGCCCTGGCGAGTCCCACGGCGACAAGCCGAGCGACGAAGCCCGACTTCCGCGGAGGTCGGGCTTCTGTCATGTGGCTATACAAGCGGAATGCGCGCGGGGGGAATGCGCGCGGGCGGGGTAGGCGCCCAAGGTTGGCGGCATCGGCGGGGGCGGGGGCCGTGGCCGGGTCCACGATGGGGCAAACCGGCCTGATTGGGTCACCCGGTGGTCACGGGCGCTACCGCGCGAAGTACGCCGCGTTCAGGTTGATGAACCGCTTCCACTCGGTGGGGGTCGCACCCTCGGGGAAGATGGCGTTGACCGGGCAAATGGGTTCGCAGGCGCCGCAGTCGATGCACTCCTGGGGGTCGATGAAGTACTGTTCGTCCTCTTCGCGCGCGTGGATGCAGTCCACGGGGCAGACATCCACGCATGAGGCGTCCTTGACGCCAATACATGGCTCGGTGATCACGTAGGTCACGGGTCGGGATCCTCTCGGGTGCGGTGGCGTCGAACATGTCGGAGATACCGGGCGCGCGAGCGACCGGCGTCGCGGCCGGTAAGGAGAGACATGACATGGCCATTCAAGATGTTACGCTGGCCGGGCTGGGCCGCCAGCAGGTGCTGGACCTGCACTACCAGATGGTACTTCTTCGGCGCTTCGAGGAAAAGGCCGCGGAGGAGTACACGCTGGGGACGATCGGGGGCTTCCTGCACCTGTATATCGGGCAGGAGGGGACGGGAGTCGGAGCGATTTCAGCGCTGCGGCCCAGCGATTACGTGGTGAGCAGCTATCGCGAGCACGGTCACGCCATTTTGAAGGGGATCGAGCCGCGCGCGGTGATGGCGGAACTCTTTGGCAAGGCGACGGGCTGCTCGAAGGGCAAGGGCGGCTCGATGCATATGTACAGCGCTGAGCACCGGTTGATCGGTGGCCAGGCCATCGTGGGCGCGCAATTAGTGATCGCGACGGGCATTGGGTTCGGCATCAAGTATCAAGCGCGGCCGGACATCGTGCTGGTGTCGTTTGGCGACGGCGCGGTGGACGAGGGGGCGTTCCACGAGGGGCTGAACCTGTCGTCGGTCTGGAAGCTGCCGGTGGTCTTTCTCTGCGAGAACAACCAGTACTCAATGGGCATGGCCGTCAACAAGGCGTGGTCGGTCAGCTCACTGGAGCCGCGGGCGGCGGCGTACGGGATGCCGTACGCCCACGTGGACGGGATGGATGTGCTGGCGGTGCACGAGGTGCTCACGGAGGCGGCGGAGCGCGCGCGCGCGGGTGGTGGGCCGACGCTGGTCGAGGCGGTGACGTATCGGTTCCGAGGACACAGCATGGCCGACCCGGCGCGCTATCGGACGCGCGACGAGGAGGAGCAGTGGAAGTCCTCGCGCGATCCGATCGTGCTGTTCGAGCGGAAGCTGCGTGAGGCGGGCATCATGCGCGACGAGGACGCGCGCGCCGCGGAGGATCGGGCGAACGCGGTGGTGGAAGAGGCGGTGACCTTCGCGGAGGAGAGTCCGGAGCCGAGCTATGATGCGCTGTTCGAGGACGTGAGCATCGAGAACGCGGGGGCGATTGCCTGGCGCGACAAGCCGAGCACCCCGCGCGACTAGTCGGGCGGCGAGATCCGCACCTCCGGGTAGACTGGAGGACGAAGAGATTCACAATGAGGCGGGGTCCCCCACTGGGGGCTGGGGTCCCCCACTGGGGGCTGGGGTCCCCCACTGGGGGCTGGGGTCCCCCACTGGGGGCACACAGAGGACACAAAGGGCGGAGCAGTGGGGCTGACAGGGCGCTTTCTCGGCCGAACTGCTCAGGGGAGCGTATGAACGGACGCACCTCCGCTACGACAAAATGACAGGCGTGTTGGGCGCGACAAACCATAACAACAGACCATAATCGGAAGCGATGAGGACGGAGACCATGCGAACGATCACGTATCGCGACGCGCTGCGCGAGGCCATCAGCGAAGAGATGCGGCGGGACGAGCGTGTCTACATCCTGGGCGAGGACATTGCGGGCTACGGCGGCACCTATTCGGTGACCAAGGGTCTCTTCGAGGACTTTGGCGAGAAGCGGGTTCGCGACACGCCGCTGGCCGAGGAGGTAATCATTGGGACGGCGCTGGGCTCCGCGCTGACGGGGTTGCGGCCCATCGCCGAGCTGATGACGATGAACTTCAGCCTGCTGGCGAGCGACCAGATCGTGAACAGCGCGGCGAAGTTCCGGTATATGTTTGGCGGGCAGCCGAGCCTGCCGCTGGTGATCCGCATGCCGGCGGGCGGCGGGGCACAGCGCGGCGCGCAGCACTCGCAGACGCTGGAGAGCTGGTTCGCGCACGTGCCGGGGCTGAAGGTGGTGATGCCGGCGACGCCGTACGACGCGAAGGGCATGTTGAAAACGGCGATACGCGACGACGACCCGGTGCTGTTCATCGAGCACGAACTGCTCTACAGCGTGAAGGGCGAGGTGCCCGACGAGGCTGAGGAGTACACGGTGCCGCTGAACCGGGGCATTGTGAGGCGCGAGGGGTCGGATATCTCGATCGTGACGTTCTCGCGCATGGTGCACATCAGCCTGCAGGCGGCGGAGGAGCTGGCGAAGGACGGCATCGCGGCCGAGGTAATCGACATCCGGTCAATCCGGCCGGTGGACCTCGATCTGATCCTCGAATCAGTGCGGAAGACGAACCGGGTGGTGATCGCGGAAGAGGGCTGGAAGTACTTCGGCACCGGACAGGGGCTGGCGGCGATGATCTATGAGCATGGTTTCGACTGGCTCGACGCGCCGATCCAACACGTGACCGGCAAGGATGTGCCGATGCCGTACTCCAAGATCCTGGAGCGTGCCGCGCTGCCCACCCGCGACGATGTGGTGGCGGCGGTGCGCGCCATCGTGCCACAGCGGGCGGCGGCCGCCGCCCGCTAGGCGCCACTTGGGCATAGGAGCAGCCGATGAACAAGGTCGTAATGCCCAAGCTGGGCGACACCATGGAAGAGGGCAAGATCCTCTCCTGGCACAAGCACGAGGGCGACGAGGTCAAGAAGGGCGACGCGCTGGCGGAGATCGAGACGGAGAAGGTCAACATCGAGGCTGAGGCGTTTGTCGCGGGGGTCCTGCGCAAGATCCTGGTGGCCGAGGGCGAGACGGTGCCGGTCGGGACGGCCATCGCGCTGGTGGGCGATCCGAAAGAACCGCTGGATGGCGACACGGGCGGGGGCGGGCAGGCCAGGGCGGCAGCGGCACCGGCGGCGAGCACGCCAAGCGTGGCGGCCGAGGAGGACCCCGCGGCGGAGCCCGCGCCTGATCCGGCGATGGCTGGCTCGGCGAGTCGGGTCGCGGAGAGCGCGCCGGTGGCCACGGTCTATGCCAATGGCCGCGCGAACGGGAGCGCGAACGGACTTGTGGACGCGGCGGCGCTGGTGCCGGGGGCCGTAGGGCGCATCTTCATCAGCCCGATCGCGCGGCGGATCGCCAGCGAGCACCAGCTAGACGTGGCCCAGATCCACGGCACTGGTCCCGGCGGGCGCATCATCCGCGAGGATGTGCAGGCGGCGCTGGAGCGGAACCTGGCCCTGGGGGCGGCGCCTGCCGGGGTGCCCGTGGCGGCCGCGATACCGGTGACGCCCGAGGCGGTCGCGCCAGAGATGGCGGTGCCGGAATCTATACCGAGCGAGGACGTGGAAATTGTGCCGCTCAGCCAGATGCGCAAGACCATCGCGCGGCGGCTGCAGCAGAGCATGCAGACGGCGCCGCACTTCTATGTGACCGTCAGCATTGACGCAACGCGGCTGGGCGAGCTACGGGCGAGCGTGAACGAGTACGCGGCGTCGCTACCGCAGCCGGTGAAGATCAGTCTCAACGATCTGATCGTCAAGGGCGTGGCGCTGGCGCTGCGCCAGGTGCCGGGCGTGAATGTCTCATTCGACGGCGAGCGGCTGCTGCTGAAGAAGCGTGTGCATGTGGGGGTGGCGGTGGCGCTGGATCGCGGGCTGATCGTGCCGGTGGTCCGCGACGCCGATCGGCTGACCGTGCTGGAAATCGCGCGGGAATCACAGCGGCTGGCGGCGGCGGCGAAGGCGAACACGCTGAAGCCGGAGGAATTCCAGGGCGGCACGTTCACGGTGAGCAACCTGGGCATGTATGGCGTGGAGAGCTTCACGGCCGTGATCAATCCGCCAGAGTCGGCGATCCTGGCGGTGGGCGCGGCGACGCCGACACCGGTGGTCCGGGACGGGCAGGTGGTGGTGCGCGATGTGATGAAGGTCACGCT
>JANWHL010000158.1 GCA_025450405.1 Ktedonobacterales bacterium | reverse complement strand
CCGCCGTGGTCGGGTTCACCCACATAGTCGGTAGTATGTGGCCATTCGAACGGTGTCTCGGCGGGCGGGGCGAAGTGGACCGCTTCGCGACGGGGCGGCGCGGCCACCTGATACATGAAGACGGGCTCGTGCGCGTCACCCGTCGCGGCGATTGGCTCGGGCGCGCGCTGGTCGCCCGCCTCGGGCGCGTACACGTCGTGGCTCGCGGGCCGATCGTCGCTGAAGGGCCAGGAGGTCGCGAAGGTGTGGGCCGGGACCTCGGTGGCCTCCGGATTGGGCGGCGGCGTGTTGGATCCGGCACCGACCCACGCCGCCGCGGCGCTGACCGCCGCGGCGGCAATCGCCGGTGTCGCGTCGCCACGCCAATGACTCGCGGCGTCGCTGCTGCCAGCCCCCCAGCTCGATTCACTGGGGTTCTCCGTGCCGGCTGCATCGGGTGTTTCGACGTCGTCCTGATCATCCCATGCCCCCGCGGCCGCGGCGGGATTGTCCAGCAGCCACGAGTCATCGGCGGGTGTCGCATCCTCCGGGATACCGGATAGTGTTGCGGCGGCCGCGTCGGGCACGTCGTCGTCCGCGAGCCAGTACGCGTCGTGCCTGGCCAGCACAACCTCTGCCACATCGCTGGATGAGTCGGCGGCACTCTCGATGCCCGTCCCCCACGAGCCACCTGGCGTGGCGCTCGCGGTGCGCGGATCTGCCGCATCCGGGACCATGGCGGGTGACCATGAGTCCGGATCGCGGCCCGCCCAAGCGGCGGCGATCAAACGATCTTCGGCGGTCTGATCACTCACGTCGCCCACGTCGCCCACGTCGGCTTGGTCTGGCGGGGTGGTCAGGCTCGCGCGGCCAGCCGCGCCGGCGTGATTCGCGCCCAGACCCAGCTCGGCGGCATCGGCCGCGAGGAGCGCGTCAACCGCAACCGGGGCTCCGGACCCGACGGGGACGCGAGCTCTATCGCCCGCGAAAGATGGAGCCGCGAGTGCTCGCGCTGTGTCGATGGGGGCGACCTCGTGGACCTCAGGGAGGCTGGTGAGGGCGTGGATTGGCTCCAATACGCCGTCCACAGTGGCGCGGATAGCAAGCACCAACTCGTTGGCGAGCGAGGCGTTATAGCGGGTGGCGCGCGCACCAATGGTGCGTGCCTCGAACAGCGCGACGATGCCAGGAATGAGTGTCCAGCAGAACAGCAGGCGGACGATTCCGGCCCGGTGGCGTCCGAAGTAAAAGTAGTGGGCGCCGAAGTCTCCGAGCAGCGCGCACAGCAAGAGCGCCGTCGTGGGGTTGCGCCGGTGCCGGGAATACTCCGACTGAAAGAAGACTTGCTGCGCCGCGTCAAGGTTCGACGTCAGGCGCGCGAGCTCGCGCACCTCCTGTCGCCGCACATCTTCCATTGTCCACCCCTCCCCTGATCCGCTGGCACGCCCGCACCTGGCGGTGATGCATGGCGGAGCGTAGACTCGACGTGGGCCCGGGCACAACCAGCGGGCCGCTTTGTAGCTCATCCTGTCGCCAGGTATAACGAGCGAACTGGGCGATTCGTCGCAACAAGCGGGCTGTCGGGACCACGGCTCCGCGCCAACGCGCCGCGATCAGGACGCAACGCCGCGCAGACTGAGTTGAATGCGGCCTCGGCCGGTATCCACACCAAGCACGCGGACGCGTACCACCTGGCCCACGGCCACCACGGTGAGCGGATCGCGAACAAAGTGGTCGGCCAGTTCCGAGACGTGGACCAACCCGTCCTGTTTGACGCCGATGTCCACGAAGGCGCCGAAGTCCACCACGTTGCGCACGGTGCCCTGAAGGATCATGCCCTCGCGGAGATCCTCCAGCTTGAGGACGTCGTGGCGGAGGACCGGGAGTGGGAGAGCGTCGCGCGGGTCCAGGCCAGGCTTTTCGAGGTTGTCGAGGATATCAGCAAGGGTGGGGACGCCGGTGCCCATCTCAGTGGCCAATACGGCCACGGCCGATTGCTGGCCGCCGCGCTGGCCAGCACCCGCCAGCAGTCGCCAGGCGCGCACGCGCTCTGGGATGCGGTCGCCGCCGGGCAGGCGATCGAGGACGTTACGGGCGACCTCGTAGCTTTCGGGGTGGATGAAGGTGTTATCGAGCGGCTCGCGGCCGCCCGCGATCTTCAAGAATCCAGCCGCCTGAGTGAAGGCGGCGGGGCCGAGGCCCGCGACTTTGCGCAGCTCGGCGCGCTTGGTGAAGCGACCATGCTCGCCGCGGTAAGCGACGATGGCGTCGGCGACCCGCGCGTTCACACCGGAGACGTAGCGCAGCAGCTGGGCGGACGCGGCGTTGAGATCCACGCCCGCGTAGTTTACACACGAGGTCACCACGCGGTCCAGGGCCGAGGCGAGCGCGCGTTGATCGACATCGTGCTGGTAGAGCCCAACGCCCACCGATTTGGGGTCAATCTTGACCAGCTCGGCAAGCGGGTCCTGGAGCCGGCGCGCGATCGAGATGACGCCGCGTTCGGTGGCGTCGAGCGTGGGAAACTCCTGGCGGGCGACTTCCGAGGCGGAGTAGATAGAAGCGCCCGCCTCGTTGACCATGACATACCCGAGCTTGCCGGCAGCCATGCCGGCACTCTCCAGCTCCGAGATGATCTCGGCCGCGAGTTGCTCGGTCTCGCGCGAGGCGGTGCCGTTGCCGATGGCGATGGCGGCGATATTGTGCCGGGCGATCAGCACCTTGAGAGCGGACTTCGCCTCGGTCCAGCGGTTCTGTGGGGCGTGCGGATAGACAGTAGAGGACTCCACGAACGTGCCCGTCTCGTCCACCACCGTGACCTTGCAGCCCGTCCGGAAACCCGGATCGAGGCCAAGGACACGCGTCTCGCGCAGAGGCGGCTGCAGCAGCAATTGCCGCAGATTGGCGGCGAAGACGCCAATCGCATGCTCTTCGGCGCGCCGCGTGAGCTCCGCGCGCGCCTCGCGCTCCAGCGCGGGCGCCAGCAGGCGCTTATAGCCATCTTCCGTCGCCTGGCGCAATTGGTCGGCGAAGGGTGAGCGGGGATCGGGCCGGTGGTGGGCCTCAATCAGTGGCCGCGCACGCTCAAATGGCAGGTCGACCGACACGCGCACGACATCCTCGCGCTCGGCGCGGTTGAGCGCCAACACACGGTGCGGGACCAGGCGCGCGAACGGCTCCTGGAAGTCGTAGTAGAGCCGATAGACGCCCTTCGCATCCTTGGTCGCCGCCTGTTCGAGATCCACGGTGAGCCGAGCGCTGACCATCCCTTCTTTGAAGGTCAGGGTGCGGACGTCCCCGCGCACACCGGCATCTTCGGTGATGACCTCGGCACAGATATCGCGGGCGCCGGCCAGCGCGGCGTCAGGTGTCTCCACGCCCAACTCAGCGTTGACATAGGGTTCGGCGGCAGTGAGCGGATCGGCGGGCCCAGGCGCCTGTGTCAGAATGAGGTCGGCCAGCGGCTGAAGACCACGGTCGCGCGCGACACTCGCGCGTGTTTTGCGCTTCGGACGATACGGCAGGTACAGGTCCTCGACCGCCTGGAGCGATGCCGCGGCGATGATGGTATTGGCGAGCGCGCGCGTGAGGCGCCCTTGCTCGGCGATCAGACGTAGCACATCCCGTTTGCGCGCATGGAGGGCGCGGCGTGTCTCGGCGCCATCGCTAATCGCCAGAATCTGGACTTCGTCCAGGTCGCCCGTGCGTTCCTTACGGTAGCGGGCGATGAATGGAATGGTGTTGCCGTCGTCCAGGAGCTCCAGCGTATGGCGCACCTGGTCGGGCTTGATGCCCAACATGGCGGCGAGGTCACGCGCCAGCGCTTCTGGCGCGATGGCGTGCGGGAATCCCACCTCATCAACGCTCAACACACCGTCGGTCTGGTCGCCAGACACGCGCAACCTCCATGCGAACGTTCAAAGGACGATCAGGCCATCGGCGCCGTGCCAGGCAGCGTCCGTCGCCGCTGGATACTGGCTAGAGCCGCTTGCACGTCACCACGGATGTGGTGGCGTCGAGGTCCCAGCGCTACCTGGCGCGGCCAGCAACCTTTACCGGGACGGTGAGCTCGGCGAGCTGCGGCCCGGCGTTCGATGAACGGATCAGGGTGACTTTAACGGGCGTTCCATCGGCGAGGCGTTCGAGATGGCGGCGGAGATCCTCGACGGTCCCGATCGGTTGGCCGTCGACGCGGATGATCACGTCGCCGGGCTGAATGCCCGCGCGTTCCGCTGGACCGCCCGGGACGACCTGAATCACCTCCACGGCGGACTCGCGGTCGACATGCAGGGCGCGGCGGAGCGACTGGGGCAGCAGCCCTGCTTGGACGGCCACACCGAGGGCGGCGCGGCGCACCTCACCATCGCGCATGAGGACTGAGGCGACCCACTTGACGGTGTTGATGGGGATGGCGAACGAGAGCCCCTGCGCCTGCTGGACGATGGCGACGTTGATGCCCACCACCTCGCCGCGGGAGTTGACCAGCGGGCCCCCAGAATTGCCAGGGTTGACCGCCGCATCGGTCTGAATGATGTCCTCGATGAGTCGTCCGCCGTAGCCGGGCAGCGTGCGATGCAGCGCGCTGATCACGCCTGCGGTGACGGTGCTTTGCAGCCCGGCGGGGCTGCCGATGGCGACGACGAGTTGGCCGACGAGGAGCTGCTCGGAGTTCCCCAGGGCAGCGGCGGGAAGTTTGCCCGCTGGGGGGGCAATGCGGACCACGGCGGTATCGGTCTCGGGGTCTTCGCCGACGAGATCGCCGGGGAGATCGTGCCCGTCCGCCAGGGTGACGACGATGCGTTGGGCACCGTCCACGACATGGCTGTTGGTGATGATGTACCCGTCGGGGGCAAAGATGACGCCCGAACCGGCGCCCTCGGCGACGCGCGGCATAACGCTTCCAAGGTAGGAGCGGGCCATGACTTCTTTCATGACACCGATCTGGACGACGGCCGGTCCCACACGCTGCACAGCATTGACCACCGTCCGCGAGTAGGCGTCAAGCGCCGCGATCTCGGCCTCCGATGGGGCCGAGGCACTGATGGCGGGTGTGGATCCGGAAGATTGCCGCTGATCGCGCGAGCGTCCAAACCAAGCCATAGCCGGGCCTCCTCGGGTAGTGGGCATCCGTGGCCGGCAGGCCCTTTGGCGGTCGGCCACACCGCAAGTCTATCACACGGCTGAGCCGAGGGGAATACCAGAAAGTTTGACCGCGCCGGGGCGGTCTGATAGAATGGCCTGAGACAGCGGTATCCGCGAGCCGAGTGGCGGCAAGACGGCGCGCGCCTGGCCAATGGGCGCGGTGCAGCGACGGAAAGCGCCGCGACGGGAGGAGCGAGCAAGACCCATGGGCGGTATTCTCAGCAAGCTTTTTGTGGACGCCTGCACGGCGGGCGGTGGCCCGGCGAGCGGCAACACCAATTGTCCGAATCCGGAGGTTTTTCACTACTACTTGCCGTGGATGATTGTGTGTGCCGTGGGTCTGCTGATCCCGATCTATTACTGGCTCGAGGGCCGCAGGCGCTTCTTCAAGAGCAATTACCTCCACAAGTGGTTGTCCGGCCGGATGATGAGCCAGCTCTTCTGGTGGGCGTTCGTCGGTCCATTCCTCATCTTTGCTCGCTGGGCGATGGATGGTACGATGTTCCAGTGGCGCCTCTGGCGGTACGGGTGGCTGCTCTGGGGCGTCGTGCTTGTGGCATACTGGGTCTACTACTTCGTCCGGCACTACGAGTCCCATCGGGACTGGTATTTCCAGCAGCAGACCAAGGCGAAGTACATGCCTCCTCAGCGGACCAAGCGCAGGGCGTCCGCGAAGGCCGGATAACCCACGTCGATTGTCAGATGGAGCGCCCACCGCGCGGTGGGCGCTTTCTCGTGTCCCATGAGGTGCTTATGCCTCAGCGCGGTGACGCGCGTTATGATATGCTAGCTGGTGGCCGTCACACGTGTGGTGGCTCCTGTTGGGCGCGACCGTTCGTCGAGTCATTGGGGCCGGTGATGCCGAGTCGCGAGAGCGGAGAGAAGAAGGCTGTGGAAGACTACCGGATCATGGTGCTGGGCGGGGACGGTGTGGGGCCGGAGGTGACCGCGGAGGCGGCGCGCGCGCTGCGCGTGGTGGCCAAACGGTTCGGGCATACTTTCCGTTTCGAGGAGGCGCTGGTCGGGCAGGATGCCATCGCCCAGGAAGGGGCGGCGATCTCTCCCAAGACGCTCGAACGCTGCGCGCGCTGCGACGCCATTCTCTTCGGCGCGGTCGGTGGCACGACGATGGGCTCCCCGGAATCCAAGACCCAGCCCGAGAACAGCCTCTACCAGCTGCGCCGCGATTTCGTGCTCTTCGCGAACCTGAGACCAATCCGCGTGTTCCCGGCGCTGGCGGGTGCCTCCACCCTCAAACGAGATGTCGTGCGCGGCGTTGACTTCGTCGTGATCCGCGAGCTGACGGGCGGGCTGTATTATGGGCGGCCAAGCGAGACTCGCGGGGAGTCGCCGGCGCGCCAGGCGGTGGACACCATGGCGTACAGCGAGGCCGAGATCGAGCGGGTCGTGCGCTTCGCTTTCGAACTAGCGCGCGCCCGGAACAAGTCGCTCACCTCCGTGGACAAGGCGAACGTCCTCAGCTGCTCCCGCCTCTGGCGAGACGTGGCAGAGCGCGTGGGACGCGACTATCCGGACGTCCATCTCCAGCACTTGCTAGTGGACAATTGCGCCATGAACCTGGTCAAGCGGCCTAAGGACTTCGACGTGCTGGTGATGGCCAATATGTTCGGCGACATCCTCACGGACGAGGCTTCGATGCTCTCAGGGTCGATGGGCATGCTGCCGTCCGCGAGCCTGGGTGAGCGAGTGACCGCACATGGGCGTTTCGGACTCTACGAGCCGGTGCACGGGTCCGCGCCGCGCATCGCGGGTCAGGGCAAGGCCAATCCGCTGGCGGCGATCCTGAGCGCGGCGCTGCTGCTGCGCCACTCACTCTCGCTCGCTGAGGAGGCGCTGGCGGTGGAGCGGGCCGTGGAGCGGGTCATCGCAGCGGGCTATCGCACGTATGACATCCAAACCGCGAACACCAGGCTGGTCAACACGAGCGAGATGGGCGAGCAGGTGGAGCGGGCACTGCTGGAGTCAGATTCCCCGGCGGGTTCCCGGCGAGCCGGGAAGAAGGCGCCCGCTGGGACCGCGCGCTAGCGGGCCGCTGGCGGCGGACTCGCGCCGCAATCATCCCATGAGCGGCCGCGGACATGGGCCCAGCGCGATCAGGCATTGGCGCTGCTCGGCGATGCGCGCGCGTAGATCGGAGTCGGAGGGCGCATCGCCTGCGCCCTCCGCGTTTTCATGCTCAGTGCGGACGAGCTCGCGTTCCAGGTGATCGAGCGCGCGGAGGATCAACTCCCGACGGGCTTCCCAGCGCCAGGTGTGATGCTCGAACGCTGATCGCACGCTGACTCTCTCCTGGCTACGATGCGTGCCGGGCGACCAACCCGTCAATCGTGCGCAACAACTCCTCATCCTGGTACGGTTTGACCACATAGGCGTCGGCACCAAGCTGGAGGGCTCGCTGCTGATGCTTTGTGGCCGCGCGCGAGGTGAGGACGACCAGCGGCAGGTTGCGATATTGCGGCTGGCTGCGCAAGGTGGCCATCAGCTCGTAGCCGTCCATGCGTGGCATCTCGATGTCGAGAAGGACGGCGGCTGGGGTGTCCTTGGCCACCACGTCGAGCGCCTCCACACCATCGCGGGCGGTCTGCACTTCCCAACCGTTGGCCTTGAGCATGTTGCCCACGACGCGGCGGACGCTGGGGCTGTCGTCCACGACCAGCACGTAGCCGGTGCGGGCGGCGGGCGATGGCCCAGCGGAGAGTCGGTCGGTGCCTCCGGTGATGCGCCTCGGCGCCCCCGAGAGCTTCGAGGGGCTGCCCGAGAGCTTGACGGCGGCCACACGCCCAGAGGACTCCTTGCGGTCGGAGGGGCGCGCCGCCACCACGAAGGGCTGCGGGCCGCCGGTGCCGGCGCGCGGCGCGCCGGTACTTCGGCCCGCAGCGTCGCCCAGGGCGGCGGGGTTGAGCGGCCCGGTGCCCACCGCCGGCCCGGTAGCGCTCGCCGAAAGCCGTGGCACGTTGCCGGTCGGCGAGGGGATGTTCGGGATGATGGCGTCGGCGGCTGGCGGGACCGACAGCACCTCAGCCAGATTCAGAATGAGGACGACCTGGCCGTTGCCGAGGACCGTGGCGCCAGCAATGCCGCGCACCTCGCGGAGATGCGGGCCCAGGTTCTTGGCGACCACTTCCTGGCGTCCCTGGATCTGATCCACGATCAGGGCCATACGCTGCCGACCCGTGTTGACCAGGAGGATCGACGAGCGATCATCTACCGTACCCGGCCTGACGTGGAGATAGCTGGCAAGATGGGCAAGCGGATACACTACGCCGCGGACCTCGATGGCCGGCGGACCGCCCGCGCGCACACGCTCATAGTAGTCGAGGCGGCCGATCTGCTCCACCGCGTTCATGGGGATGGCGAAGGTTTGGTCGCCCGCGCGGACCAGGACCGCGCGCGTGATCTGGAGACTGACCGGGATGCGTAGCGTGAAGAACGTGCCCTGCCCGCGCTGCGATTCCACTTCCACCGTGCCACGGAGACGGGCGGCGGCGTCGCGCACCACATCGAGACCGACGCCGCGGCCACTCTCCTGGTCGATGGTTCGCGACGTGCTCAGCCCCGGCTGGAAGATCAGGTTGAGGGCATCCTGCTGGCTGAGCGTGGCGTGCGGGTCCACCAGGCCGCGGGCGACGGCGGACGCGCGGACGCTGGCCGGATCGACACCCGAGCCGTCGTCGCGCACCGTGATGATGACCTGGTTGCCCTGATTGGCGGCGGAGAGGACGATGCGGCCCGTGGGAGTCTTGCCCAGGCGCTGGCGCACATCGGGCGGCTCAATCCCGTGCACCACGGAGTTGCGGACGAGGTGCGACAACGGACCCGCCACCTCTTCGTAGACGGTGCGGTCCACTTCGGTATCACCGCCTTCCACGAAGAAGTCCACTTCTTTGCCCTGCTTGAGGGCGGCGGCGCGGATCGCGCGATAGAGCCGAGGCACCAGCGATTGCAGCGGAACCAAGCGCGCCTTCATAAGCTGATCCTGGAATCCGGAGCTCAACCGATTCTCGCGCGCGAAGACGGTCTCGACCTCGTGGACTAGCTGTTCCATCTCATTGCTGAGCGTGCCCATGTCGGTCACGCTCTCGCTGAGGCCGCGGGAGAGGCGATGGAACTCCGTGTACCGGTCCAGCTCCAGCTCGTCGAATTCGCCGATGTGCTCGCGGCCCGGGCGATTGCTACCCGCGGCGGCGCCGCGACCGAAGTCGCGCACGGCCCCGCCCCGAATCGCGCCGGTGCCGAGGCCGCCGGATGCGCCGAGTGATGAGCTGTTTGCCGGCGCGGCGCTTTCGCCGCGGCGACCGCTGGCAAGCATGGTGGCTTCAAAGCGCGACTCGAGCTGCGTGCCGACTTCGCTCAGGCGCTGGCTGACAACGGTGGTATCCGCGGCCATCCGGGCCATGCGCGTGATGCGTTCCTCGAGCACGGAGCGGTTTTGCAGCAGTTCGCCAAAGAGGTTGACCAGTTCATCGAGCTTGCTCAGGCGCAGGCGAACCGTCAGGTCGGCATCGGCTGATCCCGCATCGGCATCGTCACCCTCAGCCGCATCGGCGGCGGCGAGGCCGGCCAGGGCCGCCGTGCCGCCAAACGTGGGGAGTACCGTTCCCGTGGGGGAAGTTGGCGGTACTGGCATCCCCAGGGCGCTCGCGAAGCGAGCCTGGAGCTGGGCGACCTGCCGCTCCTCCTCCTGTGGGCCGCCCGCCGTTCCGGCCACAAGGCGCTCCAACGCCTCGGAAGCGTCCAGGAGCAACCCAAGCAGCACGGGAGTGAAGACGACGCTGCCATCCATGAGGCGATCGAGGAGGTCCTCGGAGGCGTGGGCGAGCTGCTGGACCTGGGCGAAGCCCATCATACCAGCGGCACCCTTGAGGGTGTGCGTGGCACGCCGTACCGCCTGAAGCGATTCGCGGTCATGCGGGTTGCGTTCAAGTTGACGCAGGCCGAGCGCGATGTTCTGGAGATGTTCCTCGGCCTCTTCACGGAAGACCGCCATCGTCTCGGCGTTCTGCTCGGTGATGCGCACCGGCTGCGGGGCGGACGGCGCGGACATGACCGAGAGCGCGCCCAAGGGTCCGGCCGAGGGCATGGGAGCCCCGGTGGCGAGTGCGGAGATGGCCGCCGTGACGGCTGTCGGCGAGCCGGTAATGGCGATTGGCGCACCCGTCCCGCCCATGGCCACGCCCGGCGTAAGGTCGGCGAGCACCTTACGGCGCACCTGGATCTCTAACTCCTGGCGAAGCCGATCCTCTTCGTCGCGCCGTACTTCGGCGGCCACCTCGGCGCGCACGTCGTCCTCGAGCTCGCGACGCAATTCCTCGCGCACGTCGCGCTCCAGCTCGGCGCGGGCGCCTGGCGGGAGCTGCGGAGGCTCAGCCCCCACGGTCGGTGCGGGAGGCGCCGCTACCACGCCCGAGTCGCCCGCTGGGCGCGCGGCCGCCGGATTCCAGGTGACCTGCGCCACCTGGGCGACCGTGGCCGTGAAGCCGCCATCAGCGCCAGCGGGAGCAGCGGAGCTGGCAACCGCGGCCACCGAAGAGAACAGCCGGCCGACATTCTCGACCGCGCCGTGGAGATCGGTGAGCGCCTCCTGGATCTCCTCTTGCTTCGCCGTCACATTGCGGCCCGAGTTGTTGAGGAGGGCGACGAGCTTCTTCAGACGGGTGGTCGTGACCCAAATGACCGAGAGTGGGAGATAGCGGCGCACTTGCTCCGGACTGCGCCGGAGGTCCAGACCCATGGCCTGCCCGGCCCAGTCCTCCAGGCGCTCCAGCGCGTCGCGCGAGCCATCGAGGAAGCCGCGGAGCTCGGTCCGTTCGTCCTCCATCGTCTGCGCGGCTTCGCGAAGTGTGGCCACCACATCGCGTAATGCCGCCACCTGGCGCCTGACGGCGTCCTCGTTGGCGTGCAGATCCTCCCACGCGGGACTGACGGCCATCAGGTTGGCCGCGGCGTCGGCCGGCGCGACTGGATGGCCGGCCCCATTGGAGGGGAATGATTGGCCGTGGGCGCCGAGAGCCCCACTGGGTAGGGAGCGCGGGGGGAACATGCCGGCCGCCGGGACCGGGGCGGTCCGCTCAACCGCCGCATCACCGCCAAGCCGTCCGGGACCACCAAAGCCATTGACCGGTCCACGTGGGGGCATAGTCGGCGTGGGCATCCCTGGTGCGGACATGCCGGGGCCAGCCATGCCAGAGCCGGACATTCCGGGCGCGGGCATGCTCGCGGGGCCAGCGGGCGATGCGCCGAACGCCTGGAGCATGTCATCGAATGACGGCTGGGCGTTATGTGGCGCGCCGTTTGGCGCACTCTGTTGGGGCGCGGGGCCGCCAGTCGTGGCTGGACCGAAGCCCGCAAGCCAATCGGGAAGGCCCGGACTCGCCATGGGTCCGCCTGCCGGGCCGCTCGGGAGGGCGCCCGCGGCGTCCGTTGGCGCACTGGCCGCGCCACCACGCCAGGCCGCGCGATCAGCGTCGTCCTCGGCGGCGATGTCATTGCCGTCAGCGCCAGAGCGTACGAGGTCGGCAAGGCGGGAGAGACGACTGAACGACCGGCGCAGGAGCCCGATAGCCGGGATATCGAGCCTCCGGACCCCATCGAGGGCGTCGCCCAGCGTTTCTTCGATGCCCTGGGCGACGTGGGCGAGGGCGGTAAAGTCCATCATCGCGGCGGAGCCCGCAATGGTGTGGGCACGCCGGTAGGTCTCCTCGAGGGCCTCCTGGTCGTCGGGGCGTTGCTGCAACCGGTCGAGGTTGGCCGACACCTCAGGCAGGTAGGTGGCCACCTCGTCGAGGAAGCTATCGAGAATCGCGAACTTGTCGAAGTTGGTGGACATTCAATACGCACCCATCCAGGTCAGACGACCAGCATCACCCCACACTCCGCCCGACGGTCAGGCGCCCGACGGCCGCCCACGCGGCGGCTAGAACGGGTCGCCGGAGTATCCGTTGCCATTGCCACCGGCTGGCGGATCGGCACCGAATGGTTGCCCCGGATAGCCACTCGTCGCGGGCTGCGCGGGTTGATAGTTGGAATACTCACCGAAGTCAGGCGCACCATTAGCTGGTTCCCCCATGGGGTTGAGGTCGCCTGAGCCCGACATGCCGTTCATGCCGTTCCTGCCTGGCATACCCGGCAGCGGCGGCATCTCCGGCATTCCGGATCCCGACATCGTGCCGGGCATGGCGCCAAAGTCGGGCGCGGGTGGATACCCGCCCGAGTTCGGGGCGGGAGGATAGCCGCCGTAATCCGGGGCGGGTTGGTAGCCGTTGAAGTCTGGCGCGGGTTGGTAGCCGTTGAAGCCGTTGAAGTCCGGCGCGCCCATTCCTGGACCGCCCATCGGCGCGAAATTGCCCGTGGGTGGTCCGGCAGGCATGCCCGGAAATGGTGGCATAGCCCCGAAGTCGGGCATGGGGGGCGCGGCCCCATAACCAGGATCCGGCATCCCTCCCATGCCGGGCATGCCCAGCATGGCCGAGTAACTGGCGTCCGGCATGCCGGACATCGCCCCATAGCCGGGATTCGGCATGCCTGGCATCATCGCCCCATAACCGTGGTCGGGCATCCCAGACATGCCGCCATACCCTGGAGCCGCCGTGTAGCCGGCGGCGGGCAAAGCGGCCATTGGCGCGCCCGCGGGCGCGCCCCAGCCCGGAATGCCGAAGTCGGGAGCATTGAAACCACCGTTGAAAGTGGCATCGGGTTGCTGACCAGGAAGTCCGGCGGCCTCGGCGATCTGGTCCGGCAGGCGGAATGTCGCAACCGATGCGCGCAACTGCTCCGCCAGCTCGGCCAGGTAGCTCACGCTGGATGCGGCGTCCTGGGTGGCCGTGTTGGTCTGGCGGGTGATGTCGGCGATGCGGCTCATGGCCGAGGCTACCGCGTCCGCCGTCTGGGCGCGATCCTGGGCGGCATGGGCGATGCCCTCGATGGTTTGCGCCTGGCGATCCACGGCGCTGTAGATGCTCTGAAGCGATTGTCCGGCTTCGTCGGCGAGGCGGGAGCCGTTGACCACTTCCTGGGTGCTTTCCTCCATGGCGACCACGGCTTCGTAGGTGTCGCCCTGAATGCTTTTCACGATGGTGGCGATCTTCTTGGTCGCCTCGGCCGAACGTTCGGCCAGGAGGCGGATTTCTTCGGCAACCACCGAGAAGCCGCGCCCGTGCTCGCCGGCCATGGCCGACTGGATGGCCGCGTTCAACGCCAGCAGGTTGGTTTGCTCGGCGATGTCCTCGATCAGGCGGACGATTTCGCCGACCTCCTGGGAGCGCTCACCGAGCCGCTTGATGCGCTTTGAGGTCTCCTGCACGTTCTCGCGGATGTGCACCATACCGTCAATAGTTTGAACGACAGCCTGCTGGCCGGCTTTGGCGTTGCGAAGCGCCTCCTGGGCGCTTTCGGCGGCGGTGAGGGCGTTGCGCGCGGAGAGCTGGACGAAGTTCGCGAGCGCGGCCACCGCCTCGGAGGTGTTAGAGATCTGTGCCGACTGCGTCTCGGAGGCGGAAGCCACTTCGGCGGAGCGGTCGAGCAGGCGCCGAGTGGCGTTGGTCACCTGAAGAGTGGTCGCCTGCACACGGCCGACGACCTTGGCCAGCTCCTCGATCATGTAGTTAAACGAATCCGCGAGCACGCCCAGGGTGTCGGGAGTGACCTCGGCCTGCACACGCAGATCGCCGTCGCCGACGGCGCTGACCTCTTGCAAGAGCTTTTCAATCTGGCCCTGGAGGGTGGCGGCGTCCTGGCTATCGCCGGAGGCTAGCGCGACTTTGCCGTCAAGGAGGCCGTTCAGCGAGGTGGCGAGGGAGGCGAATTCGTCTTCACCAGCTACCAGCGCGCGGAGCGAGCGATCGCCCGAGCCCACCTGCTGGCAAATCTCGGCCAGCCCCAGCACCCGGTCGCGCACTGTGGCACGCATCCAGAGCCAGCTGCCGGCGACAAGAAAGACGGCGAGCGCCGTTACCGCCAGCGTAACCGCGAGCACGGTCGTCTGGAGCGAGGTGCCGGCGGCGGCCGGATTGCCGGCGAAGGTATAGGCCCAGAGGCCCAGCCCAAACACGGCAATCCCGGCGATGCCGATAGTCGCGGCCATAAAGGCGTTCATTTGCGCGGCCAGGGACCATCCGGGGCGCGATTCCGAGTTCATAATTGCTGGGCCTCCTACGTCTTCGATAGCGGGATGGCGCACACCGCCCCGCCGGGGCTCGCGGTGGGCGACCGGCGAACCAATCGCGCCGCCACCCTCTCAAGATCGCTCAGGCGTTGGCGGGAATCGCGGCCAGCGCCCGGCTGGGATCGTCCCAGCGTATCACGCCCAAGGGGCGAACCGCGAAACTGATCGGGACTGAGGTCCCGTCCAGAGCGGCTTCGCGCTCGGCGCGACACCAGAGCGAGCTAGGTACCATCGGAACGGTATTGACGCATCTTGTCGGCGAACAGCAGGCGCTGTGGGTCGATCAAGGTCACCGGCCGCCCTTCCACATCCACCACCCCCACCGCGAAAGGCGCGACCGGCGCCGCGGGCGCATAGCCGGCGATCGGTCGCAGGTCCGGGCCGCCGGCGCGCATCTCAAGCAAGGCGTCAACCAGGAGGGCAACGGTCATGCCACGAACGCTGACGACGAGCAGTCGCGTTCGCGGAGTCGTTGGACTTGGTGGAAGGCCGACGAAGTGTCGGAGGTCCACCACAGAGACAATCGCGCCGCGCAAGTGGACCACGCCAATCACCCAGTCCACGGTATTCGGCACTCGCGTGATATCACCCGGCCGCTCCACGCCCTGCACTGTATCGGTGGGAATAGCGCACTCGACGTCGCCGATGGCGAACACGAGATATTGCGGCCCTTGGGGGACCGGCTCGGGTCCGCCGGGGCCGCCGAGCAGGCGCATCAGGTCGGCCGGCGATGTACCAGTCCGGTGGGCAAGCTCCGTGAGGGCCTCAGGCGTCAGTCCACCACCCGGACCATTGAGCGCGCCGGGTCCCAGCGCGCGCAGGGCGTCGCGTAGGGCCTGAATCGACGACCCGGAAATTCCGGATCGTCCAGGATCGGCGCCGTTCCTAGAGAACGGAGCGGGACCTCGCGCGTTGTCCACGTGTGCCTCCATGGCCAAGATGGGAATGCCTCGCGTGCCCGCGCCCAGACATCCGGTGGCCGCCTTAGCGGGCGCCGAACGCGAGCGCGTTAAATGAGGCTGCGCACGCTGGCGATGAGTTCCTCTTTGTTGAATGGCTTGGTGATGTAGAAGTCCGCGCCCTGCTGCATGCCCCAGCGCTTATCGAGCGGTGTGTTTTTACCGCTGATAAGGATGATGGGGATGTTGGCGGTTTGCTCCATCTGCTTGAGTCGGCGGCAGATCTGGAAGCCGTTTTGTTTGGGGAGGATGACATCGAGCAAGACGCACTGGGGGCGCTCCTGGAGCACCTTCTCGACGGCCTCCTCGCCATCCACGGCGGTGATGACCTCGAACCCACTCTCGCGCAGGGGGGCGGCGATCAAGGTAAGGTCGGTCCAGCTGTCGTCGACGACAAGCACTTTTGGCCCGGGCATAGACTCACTCCCTCGGACGTGTCAGGGACCGTTGACGAGTATCAGGTAACGGTTAGCTGGTATCGCGACACGGAAAGACGACGGTGGAACGGTGACGACGGAGGTGGTTCAATACATCATGCGGCGGCGCGGGCGCTGTTGCTGTTGCTGGCGCGCGCGCATGGCGGCGCGCTCGCGTACGGGGACACTATCGAGATAGCGTTTGACGACCTGCACGAGCTCCGCGGAATCGAACGGTTTGGTCATGTACTCGCTCGACCCGGCCAACTTGCCGCGCATCTTGTCGAAGAGGCCGTCTTTGCCGCTGAGCATGATGATCGGGATGTCCTTGAACGACATGTTCTTCCGGATGATCTGGCAGATGTTGTAGCCATCCATGCGCGGAAGCATGATATCGAGCAAGATCAGGTCGGGTTGTTCGTCATTGACGGCGGCGAGGGCGCTTAGCCCGTCTCCGGCCGTCACGACACGAATGTGCTCGCGCTGGAGCGTGAGCTGCACGATTTTGCGCACGGTAGGGCTGTCGTCTACTACCAGAACCACAGGCTCATCCAATTAGCTGAACCTCCTCCGCGACTCACGTGCGAGCTCGTATCCGTACACGCCGCTGCCGCTACCATCCACCGAGAACTCGCCGGCCCGAAATGGGGCCGGGTGAACCGCAATGTTGAGGCCCGCGAGCCGCGCCTCGTGCCGGGAGAGATCATCCTCAATCTCGCGCAAGAACGCCAGCCAGAGATCGTTGAATTGGCGGCCAGCGCGCGATTTCCCCGCTTCGTCGGCGAGCACATGCTCGAAGACCGCCCGCATGAGGTCGTACATACAGAGGACGGCCTCCCAGTAGCAGGCGATCAGCTCCGGGCCGCGGACGACGGCGGAGAGGGCAAGGACATCGGCGTAATCTACCTGGCCCTCCGCGAGCCGGATGACGCCGTCCATCCGCGGATAGGCGCGCTGGAGGGCCTCGAGCACGGGAGTGAAGGTTTGATCGAGATAGCGCGTGACCTCACTCCGGGGGACTTCACCGCGCCCGCGCAGAGCGCGAGCGAAGACGGCGTGGTGCGCGAGCAGGCCATTGACACAGGTGCCCATGGTGCGTACCAGGATGAGCAACCGCTGGTCGGGGGCGGCGCGGGGATCCTCGGCGAGCTGGTGCTGTGTTTGCGTGAGAAGGTTAATGAGACTGTGTTCCAGCTCGGCTTCCAGGTGCGGGTCCACGACCTCGATCAGGCCCAAATCGAGGAGTTTCTTCATCTGCGTGGCGACACGCGGCTCGGGCATGACCAGACCATAAGCAATGGCGCGCAGCGGCATCTGGCCATTCGAGAGGCAGAGCACGCTGACATCTTCGCGCGCGAGCCCCAGTTGCTGGACTTCACCGCGAAACTCGGGCATCCAGCGGGCCACCGTATTGCGCGTGATCCCCAGCGCGCCGGTCGGGCCCCACTCATCCGACATGCGGATGGCCTCGAGGAGAACGTGGTCAACATTGAAAGGCTGCGGAGCGTCGATGCGCCCGCGGATGTCCATGATGTCGCGGTGGAATTCAAAACGACCGCGCTCCCAGCGGAGAGCGCGGCTGATGGCCTGGATGACCCCAAATTCGATGCGTTGCTGCATCTCGGCGGGTGTGATGACGCCCCACTCGACCAGCACGGCGAGGACGGCGTTGGGGTTGTCGCCTCCAAGGCGGCGCAGGTCGGCCGATTGCGTGCGGGGGACCCGGCCGAGCAGGCGGAACATTTCGACGAGGTCGGGGGGCTGGACGCCGGGCTCATCCAGAGAGATGATGTGGCCATTGCGGAGGGCGACCCGCAGCGATTCCTGGCCCGAGACCACGCTCAGGACGCCCGTCTTGCCGCCAAGCGCGAGCATTTTCAGCGTCGCTTGCAAGCCCAGGGTTTCCAGGTCGCCGCCGAGTATCTGGCCCTGCTCCATCACCCTCTCCCGGTCCATCGATCAACGGCGACCTCGGGAGAGGTCGGGAGATCGAGTCCGCGCCCACGAGCCGATGGCGGCAAAGCCGCCTGGCATGGCACCATACCCACGCACCGCGCGGGCACACCAGGTTGCCGGCGCCAGCAACCCGCACCATTGTACCACACCTCGGCGCGCGGGCAAGACCGAATCTCCCGGCGGGCGGGGGGCTATTCCAGCACGTCGCGGCGCCACATAATGACGGCGGCCACGACGGCGAATATCAGCGCATAGATGAGCGTCACAACTAGCGTGTGGGTGCCATCCACGGGCACGAACGGTTGGATGCCCAGCGTCGCCGCCGGCTGGGTGACAGTTTGGACGCCCTTTTCGCCGTGGATCGTCAGGGCGCGCGCGGGAACGACGACGCCGGCCATGGCGTTCAGATTGGGGCCGAGGAGGTACGCCGAAATCTTCAGCCAGAAGTCGTTGTTGGTGAATCGGTTGGCCAGCAGCAGCAGAATCGTGCTGAGGTTGTCCACCGGGAACCAGGCGATGGCGATCCCGAGCCCAAATGCCAGCGAGCGCCCGAGGACGGTGGCCGCCGCCGCCAGGAGGATCGAGGTGCCCATGCTGATGGCGACGGTCAGCGCGTAGAGCCAGGCCTGGTTCCACAACGCGCCGGTGAGCGCGCTCATCACGCTCAGATTGTGAACGAGCGCGAGCACCGTGCCGACGAAGAGCAGCGCGTTCAGCAGCACCCCACCGATGATGAGCCCGAGCGCGACCACCGCGAGGGCGAGGAGTTTGGCGCTGAGCAAGTGGAGCCGTCCAACGCCGCGCGCGAGCAGGACGCGGATGGTGCCGTTCTGGTACTCGATGCCGACCAGAAGCGCGGTGAGCATCAAGATGTAGATGCCGCCAAATACGCGCACGACCAGCAGGGCACGGCCCATTTCCGCGAACAAGAGGGTAGCCGGTTGGTTCTGGAGGCCATTCTTCACCCCAGGCGTGGCGAGGTAGAAGAGATATGGAGCGAAGTTGACTCCAGCGAATAGCAGTGTCATGAGCCAGACCAGGCGCATGCGCGCGATCTTGAGTAACTCGCCGCGCAGGATGCCGAGATAGCTCGGGGCTGGCGCGCTGGCGGCGACGCGACCACTGGCGGCGGTGGATGTGGAGATGGTTGCGCTCATTCGGTTCCTCCGTGTGGGGAGATTCGGGGCATTGAATCGCCGGCGCGCAATGGCCGGCGCACGAAACGAGGGGCTGAACGCCCAGACAGCGTCTGTCGCGCTGCGTGGCGTTAGTTTGTGCCGTTTGCCGCGCCAGTGAGGGCGAGGAAGACGTGCTCGAGATCCTGCGCATGCGGAGCGATCGCGTCCGGGGCGTAACCGGCCTGGACAAGAAAGAGATTCAGGTCGCGTCCGCGACCGTCGGGGGCACGGGTAACGATGGCGCCGGGGCCGTCCAGCCGCGCCGTACTTCCCCATGGCTGGGCCCGAACGAGGGCCAGCGCCTGAGCGGCTTGCTCAACCGTGACCGCGAACTCTCCGTGGCCGCGCAGCAGGTCGTCCACGGTAGATTCGGTGACGAGTTTGCCGAGGTTGATGATGGCCACCCGTGTGCAGAGCTGGCGCACTTCGGTGAGTACGTGGCTGGAGAGAAAGATTGTCTTCCCCTGGGCCACCAACTGGCGCAGCAGATCGCGCATCTCGACGATGCCGGCCGGGTCGAGGCCGTTGGCCGGCTCGTCGAGAACCAGCAGGTCGGGGTCCTGCAGTAGGGCCATGGCGACGCCGAGACGCTGCTTCATGCCCAGCGAGTAGGTGCGGACGCGATCCGCGCCGCGGCCACGCAGTCCCACAAGCTCGAGGACGGCGTCCAGTCGCGACTCGGGCACACCGCCCAGAACGGAGGCGACCGCGCGCAGGTTGTCGCGCCCGGACATGTAGCCATACAGCGCTGGCTGCTCCACGAGGGCGCCGACGCGAGGCAGAACGTGCGCGCCGTCAGTCGCCACATCGTGGCCGAGGATGTGGACACCGCCGGCCGTTGGCGCGATGAGCCCGAGCGACATGCGGATCGTGGTGGTCTTGCCGGCGCCATTGGGACCGAGGAAGCCAAAGATTTCGCCACGACGCACATCCAGGCTCAGGCCGTCCACCGCGAGGCGCTGGCCATAGCGCTTGGAAAGTCGATCGATGCGCATCACGACGTCCCCGTGCGGTGCCACGGCGCGTGCGCCGCCTGAGGCGACAAGTGTCTGGGCCATGTGAACGCTCCTTAGTCACGTGTGTTGAATGCCGGTGGGGCGGATTCCTCAACTGGTCGGCACCGGCGCTCCGCTGCCACAGATTTGAGGATAGCGGATCCGTGTCGCCGTGTCATCGCGTGTCTGTCGCAAACTTGTCGCGACTATGCCCAAAGGGCGGTCCAGGCACCATGAGGCAGTCGCGCACGACCTATAATGAGGACGGTCATCGGCGATCAATAGAGATCCGGACCGGGTGGCAATGATAGGGACCGCACATGGCGACGATACTGCTGGTGGAGGATGCGCGCGACCTGGCCCAGGTGGTCGGGCGCGAGCTGGAGGCGGCCGGATACCGGGTGGTGCACGCCGCGGATGGTGTGGCCGCGCTCGAAGCGCATGGTCGCGAGCGGCCGGATGCCGTCGTGCTCGATTGGATGCTCCCACGGCTGGACGGCTTGGAGGTATTGCGGCGCATGCGCCAGAGCGCGGTGACGCCAGTGCTGATGCTGACCGCCCGCGGCGAGGAGACCGACCGCGTGGTCGGGCTGGAGCTGGGGGCCGATGACTACCTGACCAAGCCATTTAGCCTGCGCGAGTTGGTGGCGCGGGTGCGGGCACTGCTGCGACGCGCGGAGTTGATTCGACAGCAGCTGACCGCGGACCGTGAAGGGGCGGGCGAAGCCCTGACCTATGGCATTGTCCGGCTGGATCCCGGTGCGCACCTCGCCGCGCTCGACGGTGACCCAATGGACCTGAGTCCGACTGAATTCGCGCTCCTGTATCTGCTCATGCGCAGCCCGGGCCGGGCGTTCAGTCGCGCGTATCTGCTCGATACCGTGTGGCGTGAGGCGTATATCGGCGGGGACCGGTCGGTGGACAACGCGGTGCTGCGGTTGCGCAAGAAGCTTGGCCAGGTGGGCGATGCCGTGGAGACTGTCTGGGGTGTGGGGTATCGCATGCGGCCCACGCCGGTGGTGCGATCGTGACCAGGCGGCGCATGACTGGCCCGCGTCGCGGTCACGGGCGGAGATGAGGAGCGCGACGATGACCCGAAGCGGCGCGGGGCCGCGGTTTGTCCCACTCGTTCGCGATGGCGTGGCAACCGCGCGGCGCGCGCGCGCTCTCTTGCTCGCCGCCAGCCCCTGGCGAGCGGTAATGGAGACGTTGGCGCTGGCGGGCACCGTAGTGGGAGCGGCGCTGCTGTTGGGGGCGTCGCTGCCCTACCCGCGCTTCCTGCGGTTGGATTACTCGCTCCTGCTATTGGCCGGGCCGTGCGCCGCTGCCTGGTGCGCCATGCGCATGCGCATGGCGGTGGGGTCCTGGTGGGGGCGCGTGTGGCGGGACCTGCTCATCGGAGGAATTCTGGGGGTGCTCCCAGGAGTGGTAGCTGCCGCCACGGGGTTCGCGCTGGCCGTGGCGCCGGGCGTGCCGGCGAGTGTGCGCTCGGCGACGATCCGTGGCTTCCCGGTGGTCTGGTTCGCCTGGCTCGCGCTGCCTGTCCTGAGCATCCAGTTCGTCGCGTGCCGGATCGGTGTGCGATTGTGGCTCTATTGGGACCGCCTGCGGCGGACGCGACTCCGCTGGGCGCTGACACACGCGCATTTGCTCGTGGTCGTCATCGGCGCGGCGCTGCTAGGGTTGCTCGAAGTGATTGCGCGCACGACGGGCGGCGATGGCGCGCAGTTGCCGTTCGAGCTGCTGCGTATTGTCGTTTTCGGGGGCTTTATCACGGTCGTGGCGCTGGTGGTCGTGCTCTCGCCGTCAGCCCTCTTCTCCTATCTCTTCGCCCGCCCCACCACACGTCGCCTGGAGGCGCTGGCGGCGGCCACCACGGCGCTGAGTGCTGGCTATTACGGGGTGCGCGTTCCGGTCTCTGGCGAGGACGAGGTCGCGAGTCTCCAGGCGAACTTCAACGCGATGGCGGAAGACCTAGAACGGGCGGTGCGCGAGCTGCGCGAGCAGCGCGACACGGTGTCCACCCTGCTGGCGGCGCGGCGCGAGCTTGTCGCCAATGTGTCGCACGAGCTGCGCACGCCCGTGGCCACGCTGCGCGGCTATCTCGAGTCCACGCTGGCGCATTGGGATGGCGAGCCGCCCGATACGTTGCGCCACGATCTGGCGGTGATGGAACGCGAGACAGTCCATCTCCAGGCGCTGATCAACGACCTGTTCGCGCTGGCGCGCGCCGAAGTCGGCAGTCTCGACCTGTGCCGCGAGCCCGTTGATGCGCGGGCGGCGTCGCGTCGCGTGGTAGAGGTCATGGCGCCGCTGGCCTGGCAGGCGAACCGGGTGGAGGTGGTGCTGGCTGACGCGGACGCTGATATCTCCGAGACGGATGATGCGCCGATCGCGCTGGCCGACGGGGAGCGGCTCGGCCAGGTTCTGCGCAATCTGCTGCATAACGCGGTTCGGCACACGCCGCCAGGCGGCATCGTCGCCGTCGCGACGGCCTCGGACGGCCCGACCGTCACCATCGAAGTGCGCGACACCGGCGAGGGCATCGCGCCAGACGAACTGCCCCACATATGGGAGCGCTTCTACCGCGGCGCTGGCGGACGTGTCCGCACGGACGGCGGGTCGGGGCTGGGCCTGGCGCTCGTCAAGGAGCTCATAGAGGCGATGGGCGGCGCGGTTGGCGTCGCAAGCGTGCCAGGCGAGGGCAGCCGTTTCACCATCCGCCTGCCTCGCCCGTAATCGGAGCGCCGGAAGGACCCGTTGGTGAAGCGCGCCGCCGGCGTAACCTGTGGAGTATAACTTCTGCCGGGCACGCGTTCGTGGCCCACGGACACTCGATGACGCGCACCATGAGGAGGGATTGTTCGCCATGTGCTATGACCTGGATGCTCTGCCGCCCGAACCGCCGTTCCACGGCGCGGCCGCACGCACGGATGAGCTGGTGCTGACTTCCGCGGACGGCACGCGCTTCGCGGCCTTCGCCGCGCGCGCCAGTGCGCCCACGGGCGCGGGTATCGTGATCCTGCCGGATGTGCGCGGCCTGTTCCAGTTCTACAAGGATTTGGCGGTGCGCTTCGCGGAAGCTGGCGTGGAGGCCGTGGCGATCGATTACTTTGGCCGGACGGCGGGTCTGGGTGCGCGCGGCGAGGAGTTCGAGTACATGCCGCACGTGCAGCAGACGCAGGCGGCAAGGATATCCGACGATGTGGCGGCGGCTATCACGTATCTGCGGTCGGAGGCGGGCGGAGCGCCGAAGGCGATCTTCACCGTGGGCTTCTGCTTCGGCGGGGGCAATTCATTCCAGCAGGCGGCCAACAAGCATGGCCTCGCGGGCGTGATCGGCTTCTATGGGAGTCCGACGGCGCCGAGAGCCGGCGCGGCCGCGCCAATTGATCGCATTGGCGAATTTACCTGTCCGGTGATGGGGCTCTTCGGCGGCGCCGACCAGGGCATCGCGGTGAGCGACGTCCACAAATTCGACCAGTCGCTCGCGCAGGCTGGCATCGAGCACGAGATCGTGATCTACCCCGACGCGCCGCACAGCTTCTTCGACCGGCGCTTTGAACAGTACACGCAGGAATGCGCCGACGCCTGGCGGCGCATGGTGGGGTTCATCAAGGCGCACACGCCTGGCGCGTAGGACGATTTCAGATCGCGCGCTATCGTCCCGGCTGGGTCATCGCCGTCGGTTCATCGAGCTCCGCGAGGGCGACGACTTCAAGGGGGCGGGTCTCCCACAGGTCATAGGGCGGTTCCGTGCCGAGCGACGCCATTGCCCGCTCCCAGCCGGCGCGGAAGCGCTCTGTGCTCTCCCAGATGGAGATGGCGAAAATCCGACCGTTAGCTGGATCGTCGAAGTCGCCAACCTGGAGTAGGCCCGGCTGGGCGCGCAATGCGTCCGCGACTCGTTGTGTCCAGCGCAATAGGTCGTGCCGGTACTCCGGCCTGGGAAAGTGGTAGGCCATGAACAAGTAACGCACGTTACGGCCCCCCGCTTTGTCAGGCGTTGTCCGCTGGCTTGGGACGCGTGGCGCCGCAGCGCCGGCAGCGCTGCATGGTGCCTCGCGGCGCTTCGTATGCCCCGCCATCTTTGGTGAGCACGATGGCGCTCACATCACGCCATTTGTGACCGCGCATGGCGCAACGGCGCGCGCCGGCGTGGTCCAACCCAGCGTCGGCGATCTCGGCGGCCATCCGGCCCCAGAATCCCAGGTCGCGCAGCCCCATCGTGCGGCCCCCCCACTCAGTCATATCGGATCGGCAAATATGGACACTGGGCCCCGGCGGTGGCAACGGCGGCTGAGCGTTCACCGGACCGGGCGTCCAGTCGGGCGCCCCTCCTTGGACTTTGGCCACGGCGTCGCCCCGGCGGGGACTGCCCGGAATCGCTAGCCCGCGGTAAGCGTGCGGCTGGTCCAGCGTAGCACAACCTGGCGGCGAAATCCAGGCGCGTAGCCTGATGGGGCGGATTAAGGTGGCGCGGATCGGCGCGTGGGATGGGAGCGCGACCGGCAGCTAGCTAGCGCCCACCGCCTCACCCAGGATGGTCTCCCGCAGGGCGCTCTCCCCCTCGGGCGTGACGAGGGCAAAGATGCGGTCCTCGGGCTCGATGGTGGTCTCGCCGCTTGGCGTAATGTTCTCGTCGCCACGAGCGATCAGCGCCACATTGACACTGCGAGGTAGTTTGAGGTCCTGTAGCGTCCGCGAGACCGCTGGCGAGTCCTCGGGCACGGTCAGCTCGACCAAATTCAATCCAGCGCGCGTGAGCTCCATGAGTGGGACCAGATTGTGGTGAGGGATCTCCGACTCGACGATGTGGAGGATCGTGTCGGTCGGACTGACGGTCCGGTCCACGCCGAGCTTCACAAAGAGCACATTGTTGCGGGGATTGTTCACGCGGGCGATGGTCCGCGGGACCTTGAAGCGGATCTTCGCCACCTGGCAAATGACCAGATTATCCTCGTCTTCGCCGGTGACGGCCACGATCGCGTCGGCGCGGGCGCAGCCAAACTCCTCGAGGACGCGCACCTCGCACGCGTCGCCGCGCGCCACGCTGGATCCGAGCTGGCCCTGGAGCTCGCGATAGCGTTCACTATTCTTCTCGAGCAGGAGGACCTCATGGCCTTCGTGGTGCAAGCCCTTGGCGAGGTAGTAGCCGACCTGTCCACCGCCGCCAATCATGATGTACATGCTAATATCCTTTGGTGCCCTGGGGTGTGCGCTCGCGACCGTGGTCGCCGCCGTTTCCGCGGGCCAAAGCGCCGCTAGGATCGCCGCGTGCCTTCGCTCGGGCGTCGCCGGGGGTCGAACTCGCGACGCACGGTGTTCGGGAGCGGCGCGCCATTCGCGGGCGGCGTGCCAGCGCCGTTCGACGGCGCGGCGCGGGGGTCGCTGGCGGGCGAGGCGCGTGGGGGCGCGGTTGGCGCCACGCCTGCCCCGGACGGGGGAGTCGCCGCCGCTGGGGGCGCCAAGGGCGCGGGCGACCGCGGGGCGCTATCGGGCACGGCGGCTGGCCGCGCATGCGCGGCCGACGACACGTCCGCGCTGGGGCCGAGCAGCTTGTCGCGGAGGAGTTTGGCCCCCACGACGGTCGGGGAGATGCTTTCCAGGCCGAGCGAGCGGTACGTTTCCAGGCGAATGGGATCGTAGATCCGGCAGATGACGCGCTCGACGTGGAAGATCTGGCTGGCGATCTGCGCCGCCATGATGTTGCGGTTGTCGCCATTGGTGACCGCGGCGAACGCGTCGGCATCATCGATGCCGGCCTCGCGGAGCACGTCCTCATCGATGCCATCGCCGACGAGGGTGCGAACCTTGTCTTTGAAGTCGGCCAGACGCTCGAACGCCTCGCTCTTCTGGTCGATGATGGTGACCTCATAGCCATGGCGTGTCATCATGGCGGCCAACGTGGCGCCCACGCGCCCGCAACCGAGTATGATGAGCTTCATTGGGTTGGCGGCCAGCGCACCCGCTCAGTGGCGAATGGCGCCGCCCCTCCTTTCGCCGCCTCCGCGGCGGCAGGTTCGCCGGGCGCCCGGCCGTTGCGTACGATGCGCACACGGCGGCCGGCAACGGCGGCGAAATTACCTTCCATATTGTGGTGAGTGGTCGTGCGGCCCTGGCGGTGGAAACCGGGCTGGGCGGCTACCGGAGGATGCCTGGGGGACCTCCGCCGCCCCGACACGGCCCACGGCCACGAAGTCCCCCCCTTGGAAACGGTCCAGAATTGGTATCACTCAGTGGTATCTCACATCTCTACGGACACCGTGGCCACCTGGGTCGCGATTCACGGCATGGGGGCCAGTGGCAACGACTCTGGCACGGGCCAGCAATCGTCGCGCACCGGACTTCGCTCGGGCCGCGCCAGTCACCCGCGGCGACCCATACGCAGGGCGGAACAGCGCCCTTCCTGGGGCCCGGACGGCGCGGTCCATAGCTTGATTCGTCATGGTCCACCACACCAATACTCCCAGCAGCGCGCTCGGGTCAAGGCCGGCTGTATCGTCCTGGGTGGGGAGTACCAGTGCCCTAGTACGTTTGGTCCAGGTCGGCCCGCTCCGCCGCCAGTGCCACGCGGAT
>JANWHL010000157.1 GCA_025450405.1 Ktedonobacterales bacterium | reverse complement strand
CTGGCCTCGCTGGTGCTGGCCGGGACTCCCGGCACAAACGGCCTAACCACGCTGGATGTCGTGGTGGCGCTGGCGCTCGTGGGAATCTGTGGAGGCGGCGCGGCGCTTTACTTCGGCATCACCGCCGCCATGCGTCGTCCGTCCGTCCGTTTCGTTTTCCCGCCCTGGTGGATCTTCCTGATCCTGTCCGTGCTCGTCATCGGCGGGGCGGTCGTGCTCTGGCACCAGCAATCCGCACCAGGGCCCGCGCCGGCGGTCCTGCCGCTGGCGCTGCTCGCCGGACTGCTGCCGGCCCTCACGATACTCTCGTTCGCTTCGGGGGCACTGCGATCCCCCTCCACACGCCGCCACGTTATCGTCTCGTTTGTGCATGGCGCTACTCTGGCCATTCTCCTGGCTCTGATCCTCGAGACCATCCTGCAGATCGTCATCGTGTTGATTATGCAGGCGTTTGGTTTTGATGTGAGCGGCTCGGTCGGCAATCTCACCACGGCGCCCTCGGGTGGCCCTGCTATTGTCGCGATGCTTTTGCTGCTCTCGGTTGTCGCGCCACTCGTCGAAGAGGGCGTCAAGCCGCTGGGCGCCTTGCTGTTGATGCCGCGCCTGCGCGGCCCGGCGGAGGCGTTTCTGGTGGGCCTCGCGGCGGGCATCGGGTTCGACTTTGTCGAGACGGTCGGCTACATCGGCATGGGCGAGGCCGATTGGGTCTCCGTCGCGGTGCAGCGCATCGGCGCGGGCCTGCTGCACGGTGTCGGCGCGGGCATGGGCGCCCTCGGCTGGTACTACCTCGTGCGCGGCAAGGGCTCCAACTTTCGCTGGCTCCTCGGATTTGGTGGACTTGCCTATGCCGTCCTCCAGCACGCGTTCTTCAACGGCACCAGCCTGGCGGTCGGCCTCGTGCCGGGGCCGGTTGGCAAGTTCCTCAACTTCCCGATTTATCTTGACCGACTCCCGCTGGATGGCGGCACGGGCATCTTCTTCTTCTACTACCTCGTCATCGCGGGTGTGCTGGTCTTGGTGACCCATCGCCTGCGGCGGTTGACGCCAGCGGCGAGCCCCAGCGGCGCGGGTGGAAGCGCGCCCGGCCAGCCGCCGGGTCAGGGCATGCCGCGGATGCCGGCGGCACCCCAGCCGGTTCAGGGAGGTGCGCGATGACCGAGCAAACGCCTGGTTCGGATGCCCGGCCAACCCCGCCAGGCGCGGCACAGCCTGGTTACGCGGCGCCCACGCCGCACGCGCCAGCCGCGCCCGGCCCTTATCCCGCGTACCCGCCGTACGCCTACTATCCGTACGCCTACTGGTACGCGCGGGCCTACACGCAACAGCCCACGCCTGTGGAAAGGCCCGCGCGCAAAGGTGGGCAGACCATCTTCTTCGCCGTGGTGACCGCCATGGGAGTATTGCTGGCAATCAGCGCGCTGGCACTCGCCGCCGCCGCTCCCGCACTTGTCGAGCGTGTGCCCACCGCTGGCGGTCTTGGGCTCACGTCGCTTTACAACTCGTCGTTGTCCAACGACTCGACCAATTGGGATGTCGGGCATAACTGTTCGTTCGAGGATGGCGGGCTCCACGCCGATGGCACCCTCGACGCGGACAACGGCGCTGTCTGCGCGTTCCAGCCGAGCGCGAGCCAGAACCTGGCTGGGTCCGGCTTCCTACTCACGGTCCAGGTCGCTCCAGCCATGAATGTCGCATCCGAGCAGATTGCCTGCGTGCTCCTCGTGAGTAAATCCAGCACGACCAACTACGCCCTGCTTTTCGACCAATCCGGCGGATACACCGCAAAGAGCAGGACCAGTAATTCCTGCGGGGCGGGAGCGACGATATCCGGCAGCAGCGTCGCCTGGCATGCGGACGGCTATGAGCCCAATACCATCTCGGTGTGGTTCTCGGCGACAGATCAAAGCCTGACCGTGTATTCAAACGGCCAGCGTCTCTATTCAGCCTTCCCCGACGATACAGGTCCATTCACGATCGCCCTGGGCGCGCCCGCTGGCGCCGAGGCACTCTATACCGGATTCTCGGTGGATGGAACCCTGACATCCTCATAGCGCGCTTGGCGGCCGAATGCGCCGGTGGCAAGCTTGGCGGTGACGAAAGCCACTCGTGTGGAACGGGCGGACAGGACATCGAGGCGCCGGATGAGGTAGCGAGAGCCCTCCTTGCACGCGGAGGGCTCTCAGTCAATTGTGGAGATGGCGGCTGTCGGACGCAAGTTTTGGCCAATCAATCATAGCGGTGAGGACTGTTCGCGCCGCGGCGCATGCCCGCGATCCAGAAGGCCGGGCCGCCGAACGCCGCCCAGGCGCGCCGCGACGGCCATCGCCAGCCAAAGGCCACACGACCGACGAGCAACAGCGCTCCCACAGCCAGGATGCCTAGCACCAGTAGACCCACTACGGCGCCAATCAGGATGGCTGCCAGCACCAGCAGCGGCTTCAGTAACACCAGACCGAGCGCCACCCCGAGTATGATGAACACCCACTTGCGCGCGCTCGATCGCGGCGGGTTCGACACAGCCCATGCTCGGCGCGGCGGTTCGCTTGGCACCCACGGCTCGTGCCGCGGCGTGTCGCCCCAGTAAAAGTGCGGTGCGTCGGCCCGCTGCTCTCCGTCAGACCTCGCGCGCCAATCCTGGCTCATGGATCGCTCCTTGTCTCTTCATCCCGGCCCCGCCGGGTCCCACATCAGGTATACGAGCTACGCCAAATCTCGTTACAGAGGCTGGGGCAACAAGGCGACGCTCGGCTTGATCCAGTCCAGTGGATGTGCGACACTTGCCACGGCTTCAGGCATGCGGACGGCCAACCATTTGCCCGAGACGCGCACCGCACCTGACGCGCACCCTATGTGAAACCAAGTGGCCGCGCTCCACGGCGGCGGGAGCAGAAGGGAGCACCATCCCGATGGCGAATCAGAGCGCGCGCGCCGGCGCATTGCCCATGCGCGGCGTCGCCCAACCCACACGGCCGCATGTCCTCGACCTGCCCGATGTGCACATCTCGCGGCATCCCGTCGTCACCCACAAGCTCACCGCCTTGCGCGACCGCAACACACCACCGCCTGAGTTCTATCGCCTGGTGCGCGAGCTGGGAACCTTGCTGGCCTACGAGGCCACCGCGGATCTCGCGCTCATCCCCGTCGACATCGAGACGCCTCTGGAGGCCATGCGCGGAGAGCGGCTCGGCGGAGGCGTGGGCATCGTGCCAATCCTGCGCGCGGGACTCGGCCTCGCCGATGGCTTTCGCCAGGTGCTCCCGGATGCCCAGGTGTGGCATCTAGGTCTCCGGCGTGACGAGCATACCCTGGAGCCCATCGAGTACTATAATCAACTTTCGCGCGCCAGCAATCTCCAGGTCTGCTTCTCGGTGGATCCGATGCTCGCCACCGGCGGCTCGGCCATCGACGCGCTGCATACACTCAAACGCTACGGTGTCCCGCACCTGCGCTACGTCGGCCTGATCGGCGCCCCATACGGCGTGCTCAAGTTGCGCCAAGCCCATCCCGATGTGCCCATCTATCTCGGTGCGGTCGATGACCATCTCGACGATCGCGGCTACATCTGTCCAGGTCTGGGCGACGCGGGCGACCGCCAGTTCGGGACGCTTTAGTGCTGGGCGGTCGGTCCTACGCCGAAGGTTCCGGCGCGGTGTGGTAAGGTATAACCGAGCGCGGCCCTGACCTGGGCCAGCCAATTGCCTTACGCCAAACCGCACGGCGCACGCAATCCGCACGATATGGCGGGCGCCGCCAAACCGAGGAATGCCCAGTGCCAGACGAAATGGCCGACTCCCCGAGCCCGCTGCCGGAGGACGTGCCGTCTGATGGCGCGCCGCTGAATGCCGCTCCAGACGTCGGGAACGGGGAGCGCGCCGCGGAAGCGCATGGAACGGGGAGCAATCGTGTGCCAGACACGGACACCGTCGCCGAACGAGGACCCGATCCGGCGCCTCTGGGCCCTGAGGCCAACGGCGGCATGGCGGAGGACAATGGCGCGGACCTGGGTGATCCCTACGGCGACCCCGCGCCGATGGACCCCCAGGAAGGCGCCGTGCCGCCGGGGTACGACTGGCCCACCCATGGCGGTTACCTCGGGTGTTTGCTCGGCCTCATCGCCTCGTGCCTGCTCACGGGTTTCCTAGGCAGCACCCTGGTGGCGGTGGCGGCCGGCCCACCGCTGGAGCACCTGGCCATCGACAGCGTGGTGGCCGTGGTGGCTGTGGTGGGCCTTGGCCGGCTGGGATGGATCCTCGGCAAGCGCCATCTGCGCGAGTATCCACGGCCAACGCAGCCTCGGGATCCGGCCGCCGACATCGAGATGGCGGAGCTCGAAGGCGGATCGGGCGACGAGTGGCGTGACGTCGAGGATCCCGCCACACCGACCTCCGCCGCTGGCGCCCGGGCGGTGGACGCCGACCAAGCGGGTTGAGGCGCGCTGAATTGTGGCGGCTCGGACGGCTCCCAGCGCGCTGTGGTGCGTCGGAAGCCAGTGTTTCCCAGGTCAGACTGTCACGCGCAGCGCCTCTTGCATCGTCAGCAACTCGCGACGATGCTGGACGGCGAGCCGGAGCAGCACCTCCTCGCCCTTGGGCGTGAGGCGCACGAACACCTGGCGCCGGTCCACCGTGCCGGGCTCACGCCGCACCATACCCTGGGCCTCCGTGCGATCGATGAGCCCCACCATGCTATGCTGGCGCATCTGCAACCGCTCCGCGAGCTCCGACACCGTCGCGCGGTCGCGTCCGGGAAACCCTTTGATGGCCAACAAGAGTTGGTGTTGCTGGGGGGTAATGCGCTCGCGCCTGGCAGCCTGCTCGCTAAAGCGCAAGAATTTGCGGATCGCGTAGCGGAACGCGGCAATTACCTCGAAGTCCGCTTTTGACATGGGAACGCGATTGTCGACGCCCGCTGTTGCCTGGGTCGTGTGCTGGTCCATAGTCCGCCAACCCTTGCTCTTGCCGCCCAGTTTTCTCTGGCCCGCCGGCACTTATGCGACTTACACTCTATCCGACAGTTCTTAGCGTTACGATACCGCGAGGGTATCTCCAGGGCCCGAAATCGGGCACTCGGCTGCCGTTGCACCAGATTATGCCATGGTTCGCGCGCAATGTCCAGCGCTTGATACACGGCGCGGTGGTCACGAGTCCAGTCCCGATGCGGGACGCGCGCGGTCAGCGAGGCCACAGGGCCACAATGAGCGCCCCGGCGCCGCTCATCAGGCCGCCCAAGACGCAGAGAATGCCCACGACCACACGCATCTCCGCGCTGCCGTCGGCGGGGGGGTGCGTTGCGAATCCACCTGGTCTGGGGTAGCCACCAGCCACATACCCACCGGGCGACGTACCCATCATGCGGGAATATTCCTCGGTGGGCGCATCAAACTCGTTGGGCGACCATGG
>JANWHL010000156.1 GCA_025450405.1 Ktedonobacterales bacterium | reverse complement strand
GTCGGCTGTCCAGGGCGGTGGGTCGTCGCGGAGGCGCGCGAAGAAGACCTCCTGGCGCGCGGCGGCGAAACGCCAGTAGGTATCGAAAACCTGCTGCCGCACCTTCACGCTCGGCCTCCTTGGGGGACGAGCTCACAATGCGGAAACGGAGGCGGGGTCCCCCACTGGGGCACACAGAGGGCAGAGGAGGGTCGAGGCCATGATCGCTGCTGGATCTTCACCCCCCGGCCCACTCGCCCCGCGGGAAGGAGGCGGAGCCGGATGTGCTCACCCGCCAATTACATGAGCGAGAGACGGCAACTCACGCCGCTTTCCGGGTGAGCGCGGTCCGGAGGGGTGATCCGCAGACCCCTGGCCACCACGCGGCGGCATGCCGCGCATGCGGGGAGATCTGATCGCGGCTGCCAAGCATCCCGTTCCAAGCATAGACTGCGCGGCGCCCGCTCGTCAAATGGCCTCCCCACTCGGGGCCCATCCCCGCGGCATCAAAGGTCAGCACCGCCGTCTGTATACCGTTCACATGCCGCCGCCGGAGTGCGGCCAAGCGTCGCGGTAGAAAGCGCATGACGACAAAGAGCGGCGCCACGGCGGCCAGCTAAATCAGGATCGTGACGTGGTCCGTGAAGGCGGCGGGCAGCGCGAGGCGGATGAAGCCTATCGGCGCTTCAAGGCCGACTCCAACACTCCTCGCCTGAAGTTTGCAAGCCATGCCAGTTAGCCGCCCGGCAGCCTGAGTAGACGCATGGCGTTCCCAGCGTAGACCGCGGCCAAGTCCGCACCGGACAGGCCCGCCGCGTCAATGTCCGCGATCGTCGCCTCGACCGCGTTCGCCGGTCCCAGCGGCATATCGGTGCCGAAGAGCACGTGCCCTGGGCCGAAGAAGTCCAGGACGCAGCGCACCGCGTGGGGCGCGCCAAAGAGCGCTGTGTCGACATGGAACCGCCGGAAGTAGTCGAGCGGCGGTCGTGGCAGGGCGTCCTTGACCTGCCGGTGGCCGGGACCCATCGCGAGCCGGGCCGAGAAATGCGGTACCATGCCGCCCCCGTGGTGCGCGATCACGAGCTGGTGCGGGTGGCGCTCCATGTGCCCGGAATAGACCAGGCGCGCGAGGGCGGCGGCGGTCTCGTAAGGCCAGCCGAGGGACCACCACAGGCCATAGTCGGACCGGCTCTCGGCCGGATAGTCGGCCCACGCCGCGCTGCGCGTCGGGTGCAGCCACATGGCGCGTCCAGCCTCCTCGAGTCGGGTGAACAGCGGCTCGAAGCGCGGGTCGTCGAGCGCCACGCCCAGCACGTTGGTGTACACCTGCGCCCCCAGCGCGCCGAGCTGTGTCAGCGCGCGGTCGAGCTCGCGCGCCGCCGCGTCGACGTCGCTCATGGGCAGCGCCGCCGCGAAGCCGACGAAGCGGTCGGGGAACCGCCGCACCAGTTCCGCCATCTCGTCATTTGCGATACGCGCGAACTCCGCCGCGACGGCCGGCGGCCCCACCTCTTCCAGCGGCGGCACGGCCAGCACCAGGATCTGGGCGTACTCGCCGTACGGGTCGATCTTCCGCCACCGCGCGTCCAGATCGGTCAGCACCGGATCGAACGTGAAGACACCCTCGCGGTAGTAGTCGAGCCGGCTCGCGTCCATCGTCCGCTCGAGCTGCCGCTCCAGCCGGTTGAGATACGCGCGCGGCAAGATGTGGGCGAACGCATCAATCTTCCGCATGTCCGCGGCCCTCCTCGCGTTATCCCCTCCGGCCTGAGCAATCTGCTACTGTGCGATCACGGTCGATACAGACCGGAAGGCACATGCCCATGACCGGTGACGATTTTGAGAAAGAGAACCATCGCTATTGTAGCGCTGTGGGGCCGCGATGGAAAGACCAGACGACGTAGCGCCACTTGGTGCGACGCGAACGAGCCGGCTCACGCCTCCCCGCGGCGTGACGTACCCATGTCAAGAATGAAATTACGCACGACGTGCCGCCAAGGACAGACACCAGTTCACCAGGAACGAGGAATCGTGCGAGAGCTCGGGGAAGACTGGTGCCGGGCTCGATCTCGCGGTACGCGTCGCGCGCTAGTAGTCGAGCCTGTTGTTGACATCAGCCACGACCTCGACAACGCGATGGCGCGGAAGCTGGTCCAGTGCCGCGGCGGAGGTTAGCGCGCCCAGGGCCACCTCATTGATGAGAGGGAAGATGATCCCCGCCGTGTAGAGCGCCTCCGCGATGTGGTTGCCAATGATCTCCACGTCGATGGCGCTATCGGCGGCATTGATGCCACTCACGACCACAATAGTGCCACGCTCAATATCAATCACGAACTTGGTGAGGTCATACTCCGTATCCGCGCGGGCAAGAAAATCGCGCACATCTGACAACGCTTTGCCGCACACCGTGGGCGCATAGCGCGCGCGGACGACGATTTGCTCCTGGCGTGGGCGCGTCTCGACTTCGCACTCAATCCGCCAGACAGCGGTATTCCTGAAGAAGAGCACCCGCGGCTCATCGCGCAAGGTCCAGTATGGAATGCCATGCATCCGCAGGGCGGCCAGGACGAGGAGGAAGAGAGGGTCTGGATCATGGTCCATCGCAGGCTCCTGTTCAAGTGGCCGGCGCGCCGTTCGCCGGTGGGGAGTAGCGGTTATCGTCCGCCCGCACTGCGTGACGATTGGCGGGTGGGGGCGCGGATATGCGGCTACGGGCCAGGTGACGGGTCACGGCCACGCGAAGAAGGCGCGCTGCCCGCTCGTCGTCACCGGCATTGGCCGCGGAGCGGGCCCTGGCAAGCACCCGCTCCGACTCAGCGACCTGGTCTTTGAAGTACAGCACGCATTCATGGGTGAGACCGACACGGTCACCACCAAGCGCCCAAAAGATCAGGCGACCGGGGAACCCGCGATTCGGTGGAAGTTGGCCGACCGGCGGACAGTCGAGCGTCCCAGCAATCTCACGCGCCCGCAAGCGATCGTAGATAGCTCGCAGAAGAAGCTGCTCCGTCTGATGCTCAATCCACGCGACGCCACCCGGCACAGGCAACGCGGTGTGGGCAACATACGCGCGGCCCGCTTGCGCAACGCGCTCGCTGGCAAACTGCTCCTGTGCCTTCGTTGGGTCGTTGGCGCGCCGGTCGGCACTGGCGTCTCGCAAGCGTTCACGCGCGTGTTCCACGTCGATGGCCGCCAGTTGCAGCGCCCGCTCGGCCACTCCGCCCTGTTGGGCACTCCAGCGGGCGCCGCCAAAGCGTCCCATTGCACCACCGGGCGCGCGCACGATCGTTGGTTTGCGGCGCCGTGCCAGCATGACCATGGTGAACAATCCGACCCCGAACGTCCCACTGACGCCGACGACGATCTCTATGAGCGTGTAGCTGTTGGTCGGGATGAAGGTGGTCGCCATCGTACAACCTCCTGACGCCTGATTACACCCATTCGACATGCCACGTGCGGAGTGGTCGCAATCGATCGCCGTGTCCACCACTCAATATACGCCAGCGATACGGCTCGCGACAAGTGCGGACTCTCGCGGATACATCACGTCAGTGCAAATACCGCTCCGTACTATCTTCTTGTACGCTACCTATACCAAATTTCGCTCCAAGGCGAAGTTCATCGGATTGAACCGCACCGCGCTCGCGCGCCTTCGCAACACATTCGTTACCCAATTGCCGCTCATAGCACATTGAGCGGGATTGACATCAGTGGTAGGCTAGAGCTCTCGGCGCCATCCGAACGCAGTGTCTGCATTTTGGCGAGCATTTGGTCCAGACGCTGGACCACATGCGAATGCGGCACCTTGCGTGAGGCCACACTGGCTTACATGACCCGCGAGCTTCTGGCACGGTGCTTGCGGGTGGCTCGCACTATCGCCGAATGATTTGGGGCATATTTGGCAAATGGTACCAGCGCCCTGGCCCAAATGGGCTGGCCGGCACAAACCGAAACACAGCACTGGTAGTGTCCTACTCGTACAAAAGCGGTGGCGAATCCCACGGCTCCATCAAGGGCCCGCTACTCGCGCGAAGAGGTGACCTGTGAGTCGCATACGTGGTGATCAAGCGTTCGATCTCGAAACCGCATCCGTGGCTCATCTCAACGACCCGCCCACCATTGATCCAGACGCTGATTCAGACGCGCCCAAGTCAGGTGATCTCGACAAGGAGCCGACCTCGGACCCACCACCTGTATTTGGCCCACTGCTCAGGCATTACCGCGAAACGTTTGCCGAACGCATGCGCTCCCGCATCCCAACGCTCCCACGCATCAAACTGACTGCCCTGGCGCTCGTTGAATGTATGCGCAAGGGTGGCTATGCGATTACGACCGTCACGCTATCCGAAATCGAATCGGGGGCCAATTTGCCCCGAGACGGTCGCGCGTTTTTCGACGCGGTGACTCCTTGCCTGGCCGTCGAGAAGGAGAGCGCCGAATGGCGCGCGCTCATCCAATGTCTCGCGTTCGATCTGGTACGCGCGCGCGCGGGCATTGATGTGGCTAACACGACGGTAGGAGGCGGACTCGACCAGCGGCACACGCGATCCGCGCGATTCACGCGTCAGCCCGGGCGGCCAGCCACGTTTGGCGAGCTAGTGCGAATGTACAGAGAGACCTATGGCGCGCGTATGCGGGCACGTTTCCCCGCCTTGCCAGATGTCAAGTTGACCGCGCTGGCGCTCGTTGAATGTTTGCGTACGCACGAGTACCCGATCACGTCGGCCACCTTGTCTGAGATCGAATCGGGATTCAATCTTCCACGCGATCCCACGGCCTTCAATCGGGCATTCGCCGAATGTATGCAATTTGACGAAGGCGGCCCAGAATGGCGCGCTCTGGAGAGCTATCTCGCCTTTGACGTCGTGCGCGCGCGCGCGGGTGATGAGGTGGCCACCCTGATGATCGAGCGGCCGCCGGTGCGCATGTGATGGCCATGTGCCGCGCGCGACGCGGATCTCAGGTATGCGTCGCGCGCGGTTGGGTGGCCCGCCCGCGCCGGATTCCCACGCCGGGCGCGCGTTACGCCGCGCGTTGGCGCATCTGGTCGTAGCCTCAGCATTTACAGCGGTGCTCATTGCGGGTATACTTGCTGTGAGGGCATTGCTGGCCGCTGTCAACTTACCCTCAAGCGAGGGGACCGCATGCATAACCAGCAGCGATCGAAACTGGGACTAAGCCTCCACGCGGCGCGGCGGCGCATGCCGTTGTCGGCGTGGCTCGTGCGTGAAGAGCCCGAGTTCGCCACCTGCCTGATAGAAGGCGCCCGCTTGCCGATTCCCGAGGGTCCCGATACGGGGGCACGATTGGATCTCGCGCTCGACCAGTTCGAGCGCGTCGAGACCGTGGAAGACTCGCCGTATTCAGCTGAGACGTGCTGGTATCTATGCAATTGCCTTGTTAGGTGCGCCCGGGACAACGGAGTTGACCTCAGAGACTTGACGGATCTGTGCCGTTGGCTGATCCTTTTGGCCGCGAATGATGACTCTGACGGGTATGCGCGTGTGCTGGAAGGGGCCTTCAGGAGGAATGGGCGTGTACTTGGAGAGGCCTTCAGGGGAGATGACGGGTAGCATAGTCCTAGTCGCTCGGCCCTCGTCCTTCCTTCGCGCCCGCGGGCCAAGCGAGCCAAGCATAAAGACAGCCGAAGGTGTGGAGGCATGTCAAGGGAGTTCGCGATTATGGGACACTGGCCGCCAGATGAGGTGACTGATCCGCTTGCCTTGGATGTCGCTTCCGTATTGGCTGCCTGTGCGCTCCGGTTAGCGCCCATCATGGCAATGCTCAGCGGCTTGGTAGCGGATATGTGGCCCGAGGACCATTCTCGGCGGGGTAGATCCTGGGTCTCATCTGGCGACTTAGACGACTACGTGACGAGCCTCAGCCAAATCAATCGTGCCACACCGCCAGCATCCGCATGCGTCCTCCTTCTCGACGCAATCGCGACCGCTGAACGCGCCAACCACCAACTCGATGCAAGCCCGGGAAGGTTGGCGTCGCTGCGCTCGCCACATGAGATGCGGCGGAGTATGCGCCGTGTGTTCGGGCGCGTGGTTGGCCGGTATCCTTCCGTGGCGGAGCGCGAGCTAGCGCGCTTTCTCGACCACTTGCGTACCCTCGTGCTCTGTCTATCCGAGTCGCCTACGTCCCCAGCTCCAGTCGGCCGCGGTCCTCGCGCTTGGGCACGCCAGCGCACGTTGCCCAACGTTCGCGGCGATCGCGCGCGGCAACCTCTGCAACCCGCCGGCTCCGG
>JANWHL010000155.1 GCA_025450405.1 Ktedonobacterales bacterium | reverse complement strand
ATCGGGGGCACGATTGGCGCCGCGGTCGGCGGCCCCGTCGGACTCGTGGTGGGCACCTTCATCGGTGCGTCGGTCGGCGGCTACTTGGGCGATCAGGGGGCCAGTTGGATCACGGATCGCTTCGACAACGGGGATGTGGCGACCGCACAGAGTGACGTCGAGCAAGGGCTGACCAACCTGGGCGGAGCCACAGTCGGGGCCTGGAACGGCGTCACGAGCTGGTTCTAGCCGACCAGCGGTCCCCGGTGTTCGCAGCGGCCGGGCAGGGCGGATGACCCGGTCATGTGGCTCGTGCGGACTGATGGAATGACCCGCCGACCGGACACCGGATGACTCCATCCACCGCCAGCGCGCGACGTAGAAGAGGGAGTATGGAGCACAATGCACACGCTTGGCGCGTTGGGCGTGGTGGCCGCGGCTGCCCGGCCCGACGACACCTTCACGGGGACGCTGCTCTTTGCGGGCCTGGCGTTCCCGTGCCTGGCGTTCGCCTGGGACGGCCTGGTGCGGCGTCAAGCTTTGTTCTGGCCATTTCCCGTCGGGGCCACTTTGGGTGGCAATGCCGCGCATATCAAGAACGCTTGGGCGGTGGTTATGGGGGTGGTCGCGGCCCTGCTCGGTGGCTTCTTCCTACTGGCCGCCTGGGGCTTCTACCTGGTCGCACTCCAGCGCCAGTGCCCCGGCCGTGCCTCGCTTGCCTGCGCCGGCGCTCTCGCGACCTCGGCAAAGTGGGTAGGCTGGGCGTGGTTCGGGATGTGCGCCCTGTGGTTCGTGATCGTCTGGCTGCGCCTCGGCGACCCGCGCAAACGGGTGCTGATCACGGGGGTCTGGTACCACCAGGAGCGGGCGGCGCGCTACGTCAACCAGCGGCTCCGCGCGCAAGGCATGCTGCCCCTGCCGTCGGCGCGCCTCTATCAGATGGAGAAGGACCTGGTGCGCTGGCTGCGCTGGCATGGCTGGCTAGGGTCGGAGGCAGCTGGCTCCGGCCAATCACCGGTGTCCCCGGCACCAGGCGCACAGGACGCGCCGCGGGTCGCCGCGGCAGCGGAGGTGCTGGCGGTGCTAGAGCACGAGGAGGTCTACCTCGCGGCGGACGAGACGCAGCGTGAAGCGCTTAAGGCGCTGATCCCGTACTTCCTCGACCTGGCGCGGCATGGGGAGCGGCAGTCGGCCGTCGCGCGCTGGTGGGCCCGCACCGGCCAGCTCGCGCGGCTCGGCATCTACGGCCGACGCACGTTGTGAGCGGCGCGGCGGGCGACCGCACCGACGCCGGGGCGACGACCGGCGACGTCTACGACGCCGAGCGGCGGCTGGTGCGCTGGACCGCGGGCGGCGTGACCGGCACGGAGGCGTACGACGGGGAGGGGCAGCGCGTCGCGCACCAGACCACCAGCGGCGTGACGACGACCACCACGCTTTACATCAGCGGCATCGAGGAAGTCAATGCGGCGAGTGGCACGGTCACCAAGTACTACCCGGCGCCCGACGGTCTGCCGCAGGCGGTCCGGGTGGGGTCCACGCTCTCCTATCTGGCGCGCGACGGGCTGGGCAGCGTGAGCGCCGCGCTCGACGGCAGCGGCAATGTCACCGCGGCGCGACTCTACGCGCCCTATGGGCAGGTCCGCTATAACACGGGCACGCTGCCCACCGCGAAGGGCTACACCGGCCAGCGCGCCGACGCCGCCAGCGGGCTCAACTATTACGGGGCGCGGTACTACGACCCGGCGACCGATCCATTCGCTGACGCGATCGCCAACGGCCGATCTGCCGAAGACCGCACCCGTGCAAGAGGCACTCGCCCAGCAAGCCACGGAGAATACGTCCCAAAAGGGGCAGAAGTGAGCCAACGCGCCGTTCAGACCGGCTGCTCAGCCCCAACACGCGCGGCCACCCGCTCGTCGGACTCGCGCGCCGGCCGGCGCGCCTCCAGCTCGATGAGCCGCCAGCAGCGGGTCCGGCTGGAGAGGCATTTCTCCTGCTCTTCGAGCGAGATCGGCGGTGTGTTCTTCAGACAGAACACCTGATACATGGGCTCGCCCACCGTCGGATCGCTGTGCGGAAACCAGCGTTCCCGGTAGTAGGGGCAGCCATTCTTGTGGCGGCGCCAATCGCAGTGTTCGCGCGGATCCTCGCGCACGTCATCTATCGCCAAAGTCGTGGCGCGCTCGTCCTGGGCCATCGAGTCAGGCTGTGCGCGCCGCCCCCTTCCTGGTATGGGTTGCCTGGATGTGTCCCCCGTCCGCACCTCGTCGGTGCTCCGCCGTCGCCAGGACCCCGCAGGATCCGGTTCGCGCTTCGAGCATAGCACCCGACCAGGCACATGTCAAGGGAGCGGCGGGCTTCCGCGCCTTGCCCCGCCTGGTCTGGCGCGGTCTCACTGGCCGCGTCCCCATGGGCCTCCACGGGCTCCCATAGGCGTCCTGGCGGACGAACGCGGGGGATTATACTCCGCCACGACCCTCCGCCGCAAGGCCGAGTCACCCGTCGCCCACGGCGCCTGACACCGCTTCCGGACAGGCCACGCCGGTGGCCTTCGTAGCCGGAGGCTTCCAGCCGCGTCTTCAGGCGCCTGGCTCCTCCCCGCCACGTCTTCATGCGCCTGGCTCCCCGCCGCGTCTTCGGGCGCCGGGAAACCGCGGTATACTCCCCAGCGGCGCGTTCCGTGTCATGCCTGATCTCTCGCAAGAATTGAGGAGCGACGATGGCCTCGACTGTTGATCCGCACATCCTCCTGACTGGTCTCGCCTTCGGCGAATCGCCGCGCTGGCATGATGGCCGTCTCTGGTTTTCCAACTGGACCGCGCAAGAGATCATCGCGGTTGATCCCCAGGGGCGGAGTGAGGTCGTCGTGCGGCCCCCGTTCTCGACGTTCCCTTTCTCGTTCGACTGGCTGCCGGATGGGCGGATGCTGATCGCGTCGTCTAGCGACCGCCCGCTGCTGCGTCAGGAGTCCGACGGGACGCTCGTGGATCATGCTGGGCTTACGGGCGGCTACAACGAGATCGTGGTGGACAGCCGCGGCAACGCCTACTTGAACGGCGCGGGATTCAATCCTTTGGTGGGCGAGCCGTTCGCACCCGGCACCGTCACCCTCGTCACGCCCGCGGGCACCACGCGCCAGGTCGCGGAGGGTATCGCCTTTCCCAATGGCATGGCCATCACGCCCGACGATGCGACCTTGATCGTCGCCGATTCCTATGGCAAACGTCTCACCGCCTTCGACATCGCTGGCGATGGCGGCCTCTCAAAGCAGCGGGTGTGGGCCGACCTTGGCGAGGGCGTTCCGGACGGAATCTGCATGGATATGGAAGGCGCGGTGTGGTACGCGGACGTCCCCAACCAGCGCTGCGTGCGCGTCCACGAAGGCGGCGAGGTGCTCCAAACGGTTGCGCTCGATCGCGGCTGCTTCGCCTGCATGCTCGGCGGCGCGGAGGGCAAGACGCTCTTCATCATGGCGGCCGAGTGGCATGGCATGGACAGGATGGTTGGGGCGCCGCGGACGGGCCAGGTCGTCACCAGCACAGCACCCGCACCGCATGCTGGGAAACCCTAGAACGCCTGATAGGGTCCGATCCCGCACAGCATCTGGACGCCGCTCCCATCCGTCCACGGGCTCGGCGGAGCGGACGGCGAACCAGGTGCTACCGAACCAGGTGCTACAATGGCAGAGGAGCCCCTGGCCCGCACAGGCAAAGTAGCCCCCAAGGATTGGATCACCCGATGGCGCGCCTCGACGCCCAGCCCGACCAGCCGGACGCTCCGGGCGGCATCCCCGCGCCCACCCCTCGCGCCACTGGTAGCCGCGGTTCCCTCTGGCCCACGCCCCCGGCGCTCACCGTCCCCTGGACCCTCCGCCAGACCCTCATCGGCGCGGCGCTCACGGTCGTCCCACTCTTCACGCTCATCGTCGCCTCCCAGCTCGCCCCACAGTCCGCGCCGCCGACGGCGCCGCTGTCCGCGCATGACGACAGCGCGCAGGCGGTCGTGGTGGGCATCGCATCCGCGCTGGTCGAGGCGGTCTTCCTCATCGCCCCGCTTTACATCGCGTTCACGCGCCGCCCGGCGGGGACACCGCGCCGTTCCGGCCTCATCGCCCTGGGCTGGCGGGGCTTCGCCTTCGCCCCGGCCGTCGCGCTCTTCATCGGCGGGTGGATCGTCATCTACGGCTTCTCCGCCCTCTACAGCCTGCTCCGCGTCTCCACCAACGCCGATGCCCTGGCGCGACAGGCGGCGTACGAGCCGGCCATCGTCCTCGCGGCGCTCATCGTGTCCATCGTCGTCGCGCCGGTCTGCGAGGAGGTCTTCTTCCGCGGTTTCCTCTTCACTGGCCTTGCCCAGCGGATGCCGGTCTGGGCGGCCGTCGGCGTGAGCGCCGTCGTGTTTGGCCTGGCCCATGCCGACCTCGGGTCGTTCGTGCCGCTAGTGGTCATCGGGCTGGTGCTGGCCGTTCTGCGCTGGCGCACGGGCTCACTCTGGCCCGGCATCCTGCTGCACGCCCTCAACAACGGCGTCGCCGCCGTCGCCATTTTCAGCTCTCTGCACGCGCATCCGGTGCGGTGACCGCGGCAACGCCGGCACCCTCCGGCTCGGGGGATGCGCCCGACGGTCTGAGCCAGAGTGAGACATGGCTCGGCCGCATCGTCTGGTCCACCACGGACACCAGGTCGCCAGCCAGATCGCTGAGATCCACGCGCTCGCGCGCCACGGCACCAAACGCCTCCAGCGTGCGCCGCGCATCGTACCGGCCGCGATCGAAGCGCTGATCTACACGCGCCTGGACCCGTCCGCGCAGCGGCTGGAAGAGCGCGGCGGTGGCCAGGGTCGCCGCCACGATCGCCACCGACGGGGCGCGCGCCACCACGATGCCCAGCGCCAGGTTCAGCAACCCGACGCACCCAGTGTAGACGAGGGCCAGCAGCCCGGTCACCGTGCCATAGACGATCGCCCGGTTGATGACGATATCCACGTCGAAGAGCCGGTAGCGCAACATCGCCAGCGCGATGGCGATCGGCAGCAGCAGGGCCGAGAGGCTAAACACCGCCGTCGACGCCAGGCGCAGCAGCGCGGCATCGGCGGGAGCCGACACGCCCGCGAGCGCCGCCACATGCGCGGCGACCGCCACCAGGACCCCAAAGAGCGTGCCGGCAAAGCCGAGGACCACCAACTTCGTCTGCTGGCGTTGCATGGGCGACTCGACGAAGAGGTAGCGATAGAACTGCGCCGCGGCGCCCGTGGCGAACCACCCAACCCAGACCGCCAGCGCCGCCGCGATCGCGAGCGGTCGTCCACTGAACAGCGTGTCACCGAAGACGAAGAAGCCGCCGGTCCACGCCGCCGCGCCCAGCGCCAGAAGGGAGGTCCAGCGGGGCACGAAGCGCCCGTCAGGAAAGACGTACGCGAAGACGAGCAAGAGCAGCCAGCCCACGCTCTGAACGGGACCCGGGGGCGCGTCCCAGAGCGGTACGCTGGCCGCCAGGGCATAGACCACGCTGGGCAGGGCGCAGCCGAACGCTATCAGCACCAGCGCCACGAAGCCCGCCATGGCGTCGCCCCGCCGGCGCAGCACGATGATCAACGCCACGAGGAAGTACCCAGCCACCGTCAGGGTGTCGAAGCCAATGTGGTACCCCATGTACGCCTGTGGGCTGATGCGCAGCCGCGCGAGGCCCGCCCGCACGTCTGGGTCGGACACCACGGCCAGATGCTGGATACGCCCAGGCAGGCTGACGAACAGCGCCGCCAGGCACCCGACCGCCGTGGCCACCCAGGCGGTGCGGAGCGTCAGCGGGCGGAGCAGCAGAGGGCGGAGCAGCAGGGGGATGACGCGATGCTTGGGAGCGCTCACGGCGTCTGTGGCGTGTGGGCCGCCGCCAGGGCCGCGGCCTCCGAGTCGTGGACGCCGATCACGTCTTCCAGCCGCGTCATGTCGAGGATCTTCCGGTAGTGCTCGCTCAGCCCAAAGGCGAGCAATCGCTGCCGCTGCCGTTGCATCCGGATCATCAGGGTCACCAGCAGCCCGATGCCGCCGCTGTTCATGTACGTTAGCCCGCTGAAGTCGAGGATGACCGCGCGTGTGTCGGGTCCGCACGCCTCGTCATACGCCGCCAGCAGCGCCGTCTCCGCGTCGATGGTCAGCTCACCGAGAATGCCGATGATGCTCGTGCTCGCGTCGATCTGACGCACCGTCAGCCGCAACCGGTCCTCATTCGCCATGTCGCGCCCCCTCTCGCGTCTCATGCGCTCTCTCCGCACCGGCCGCCCGTGTATCAGTGCGGTCGCCGGTTCGCGTTGCGGCGTCCAGATCCAGCGCCAGCGTCGGTCACCATGTCCGCGGACCGAGACCGCCGTCACCGTTCATCGTCGCGGATAGGCGCGGCTGAACACAAGCATACCACGGGCATGAACGCGACGAGGCCACGCCGCCCAGACACCTGGGCGGCGCGGCCTGGTTCTCGGTCCGCGCGCGACGGCACAGGGAGATTTGTTAGAATGATGTGACGTAGACGCAGGTCTTGGCGCAGTCCGGAGCGTGGGTGTGCTTGTACTGTTCGAGATTGGTCGAGACGGTGATCTGCAAGTACATGTTGGTGCCCTGCGTGGTGATGGTCACGGCCGTGACGGTCAGGCCGGTCTGCGTCTTGTTGTCGATGTGGGCACAGGAACTGCCGGCGACGGTGCCGCTAACGGTAATGGTGCTGCCAACTTGGACGTTGTGTTGGTAGGCCACGTCGATGTACACCATGCCGACGCCCTTGTCATTCTGCGCGTCCTTGAGCAGGTCGTAGCAGACGTTCGGGCTGGGGACGGCGTGGGCCACGCCAATACTGCCGAGGAACTTCGGCCCGAACTCCACGGCCGCGCTCGCGGCGGCGACGGTGGCCGCACCGACCACCGCGGCGCGCAGGAACGCGCGCCGGCTGGGCATCCCGCTGCCCGGCAGACGCATGGGGCGCGCGCGGAACTCGTCGACGACGACGACGGGCCAGTTGCCCGTGTCGCCACTTGCCGTGATGCTCTGGGGAACGACGCTCTCGGGAACGACGCTCTCGGGAACGACGCTCTCGGGCGCATCCGGCGCTCCAGCGGCGGACAGAATGTGCGTTGGCACGGAGACATCGGGCGTGGGTGCCGCCACGTCCAGAATCGGCGCCACATCAGCATCGTCCGGCGCATCAATCGCGGCGGTGAGACCCGCGAGCTCCTCCGGTTCGTCGCCGTCCGACACCTCATCCGCTTCGACGGCTTCCAGTATCTGGGTCGCTTCGGCCCTGTCTGGCGTAGAAAACGCGTCACTGGCCGCGTCGTCGCCGTCTGGCACCTCCGCGGACGCGCTCACGACCGGGCTCTGCTCGACCTCTGGGGTCCCGGGTGTCTCCGCGGCTTCCGCCTCGTCCAGGATCTGGGGCGCTTGGGCAGCTTCAGGCGCGGGGGCAGCTTCGATGGTGTCTGGCGTGTCAGGCATCTCAGGCATGTCAGACATGCCCGGCGCGCCGTCGTCGTCCGGCGGGGTCATGGACTGTGTGTCCTCAGGCTGGTCACTCATCGTCATATCCTCCACGTGCCGCGGCTGCCCCATGGCTGGATTGGTGCTGGCGCGCCGGCAGTCGGCGCGCGGGCCATAGTCACCGTGCACCGATGTAGATCACCAGTGCGGTTGCTGAGCTGCGCTCCATCCAAAGAGGACTGCCACCCAGCGGCACCCCCACGCAAATTCGCGGAGTCCATCTGAATTTACAACGAGCGGCTGAGCAGTGAGTAACCCTTGGTGGCATTCAGAATGCGAGTTCACGGCCGCCCCCGAATTGGTCACGCCAACAACCCCGCCGCCGCGCGCGAGTAATCTCGAGTGTAACGCCCCGCGACCCCATCAATCAAGGGGACTATCAAGGACAGTACTAGCGGGCTGGTACTCGCTCACATCGCTTTGTGACCGGCCCGGCGCCGCCCGCCCGTAGAGCACGGTCTGAGCATGGCGAATTCATTTCAGAGTGGCAATTAGCGACCCGCACTGGATGGCGTCGCGTGCACCATGAGTGTAGGCGACGCGCGCTCCCCCGCGCACGCGCGTGCGCGGCACGCCAGCCCATCAATTGCGATACACGCGGGTCCGGCGATCTGGATGAGCCATCCCAAATCTGGCGCGTCCCCGCCGGTAGACCGCGCGGCCGGAGGCCCCTCGCCGGGATGAGTCACGCACGTCGCGTCGTGCCATGTGGATGTGGGCTCCGCCTCCCCCTCGCCCCGCGGCTGGGCGCTTCCTTCTGGCTCCCCCTCTCCCCGAGGGGAGGGGGGGCCGGGGGGTGCGGACCCCAGCAGGCCGCGTAGGCGACACAACGCGGGGCGGGCTCCGACTGCCCGCCCCGCGTCCAGTAGCGTCAATCCGGCCAGATGCCTCCAGGCGCCCCGACTAATTGCGCAAGGGCTTGCCCGTCTTGAGCGTGTACTCCATCCGCTGCTGCGTTTTGACCGTCCCGCAGAGGCTGAGGAACGTCTCGCGCTCCAGGTCCAGGATCTGTTGCTCGGTGAGCACATCCAGCGGCGAGCAGTCGCCACCGGTGAGCACGTAGGCCAGCTTGCCCGCCACGAGCGCGTCGTGCTCGCTGGCCTTGCCCTGGAGGCGAAGGTTGTCGGCCACCTGCTCCAGCACCAGCCGGCCCCCGGCACCAGGCAGCCGGAATGTCGGCGGCTCGGGCGGGCGCCACTCGCCGCGGTCCTTGCGCTCAGCCAATGCCAGCGCGTCGGCCCTGGCGTCGGCCAGCAGCCGCTCGCGGTCGAGCGTGATGCCGTCGGTCTTGCGCAGGAAGCCCAGCCCGCGCGCCTCGGCCGCGCTGGTCGAGACCGTGCCCACGGCGAGGATCTCGAAGGCGTGGCGCGCCGCGCCGAACGGTCCATGCTCCGGCGTGAGGTCCGCCCAGCGGGCCAGCATCTCCTTGCACCCGCCGCCGGCCGGGATCAGCCCGACGCCCACCTCCACCTGGCCGAGATACGTTTCCGCCGCCGCGCGCACGTGCTGGCCGTGCAGGACGAACTCGCAGCCGCCGCCCAGCGCGCGCCCCGCCGGCGCCCCCACGGTCGGCACCTGGCAGTACTTCAGCCGCAGGTTGGCCTGTTGCAGCGCCCGCGTCGCCCGGTCGATGAGCGGGAACTGGCGCATGCGCGCGGCCATGAGAACCTGGGCCAGATTGGCGCCCACACAGAAGTCCGGCGCCTCGTTGCCCAGAACCAGCGCGCGCCAGCCGCGCTCCGCCTCGTCCACCGCCCAGCCCACCAGCGCGATCAGATCGTCGTCGATGGCGTTCAGCTTGGAGTGGAACTCGACGCCGAGCACCCCGTCGCCCAGATCGATGGCCGACGCGCTCCGGTTCTCCTTGACCACCTTGCCCGCGCGCTTGAGCGGCGCCAGCGCCAGGGCCGGGACGCGCGCCGGCTCCGGCGCGTAGCCCCCAGTGGCGAAGTCGAAGTACGACCGCGGCGTCTCAGCGGTGTAGAAGCGTCCCCGGCTGTCGCCCAGCACGCGCTCCACCAGCGGCGGGAGCGTCCGCCCCTCGCCGGTCATGCGTTTGGCCAGCGCCTCCACACCCAGCGCGTCCCAGGTCTCGAAGGGGCCGAGGTCCCAGGCGTAGCCCCAGCGCATAGCGTTGTCCACGCTGGGCACGTCGTGGGCGATCTCGGGCGTGACGGCGGCGGTGTAGAGCAGGGTATCCGCCGTCACCTCCCAGGCATAGCGGCTGGCACGGTCGCCGCCCGCCAGCAGCGCCCGCACGCGGTCAACCGACTCGTCCGCGCCTTTGGCGGCGTCGATCGACGAGAAGTGGACGGAGTCCTGCGCGCGATACTGCATGGTGGCGGGGTCGAGCGCCAGGATCTCGCTCTCGCCATCCGCCCCCTTGAACTTGCGATAGAAACCCTGGCCAGTCTTGTCGCCCAGCCAGCGCCGCTCGATCATGCCCCGGATGAAGTCGGGCGTCCGGAAGGTCTCGCGCTGGGGGTCGTTGGGCAGGTTCTCGTAGAGGTTGTCGGCCACGTGGACCAGCGTGTCCACGCCGGCGAGGTCGGCGGTGCGGAAGACGGCGGATTTCGGCCGGCCCATCGCCGGGCCGAGGATGGCGTCGACTTCCTCGATCTTGAAGCCCTCGTCGAGCATGCGCTTGACCGCCACCATGAAGCCGTACGTGCCGATACGGTTGCCAATGAAGTTGGGCGTATCCTTGCAGAGGACGACGCCCTTGCCCAGCCGCTCGGTGCCGAACTCGGCCATGTAGCGCATGATCTCGGGGTCGGTGTCGGGGTCGGGCGCCAGCTCCAGCAGCTTCATGAAGCGCACGGGGTTGAAGAAGTGGGTGATCAGGAAGTGGCGGCGCAGGTCCGCGCCGCGGCCCTCCATCAGCAGGTGCGCCGGCAGCCCCGACGTGTTCGAGCTGACGATGCTCCCGGCTTTGCGGACTT
>JANWHL010000154.1 GCA_025450405.1 Ktedonobacterales bacterium | reverse complement strand
TGTACTGGTGGGATGGCCAAGCGTGGCAGCCGGTCCCGCAACCCACGGCAGGCGCGCCCCGCTCGCCCGACGGACTGTACTGGTTTGACGGTCAGACCTGGCAGCCGGTCCCTGGGGCCAACCCGACAGGGCCGATGGGTCCACTGCCGTCGACCGGCCCGATGGGATGACGCCGGGGCGATCGGAATGGTTCGACATGCTCGACCACACGCACCTCACCCGCTTGGCATGACCACACGTGGCCTACTCGCACGGCTCGACCACATTGCCGTCATCGCCGGTGACGAGTGGACCGCGGCTCAGATCCAGCAACACAAGCGGGGTGCCCCAGGGGTCCGCGACGACCACGCGGCGCCCGATGGCAATGTCGAACGGCGGCTCGATCTCGCTCCCGCCCGCCGCCACCACGGCCTCCGCCGCGGCGTCCGCCGAGACCACCAGCAGATCGACTTCAGAACCGTCAGACCCAGCCCGTTCGGTCCGGAGCACGATCTCGGCGGTGGTGTCAATCATCCGGAGCCCGCCCGCGGTAGCTGTCCTCCAGATCAGTGGATGTCCCAGCCGGTCGCGATAGAACGCCAGCCCGGCCTCCAGGTCGGGCACCAGCACCCGCGCGCAGTCTATCGTGCGGAACAACAGCTCTCGCTGCCGATCCATCACAGTCCGCTTTCCTCTCGCGCCAAACGGTCACTGACTTGAACATCGGGTGCAGATTAGCTCTCGCCCAGCATCGCTTGGGCCACCACCACCACCTCGTCGCGCCGCACACTCCGCTGCTGTCCAGCGCGCAGATCGCGGAGCGTCACCTCCCCGCGCGCCGCCTCGTCGGTCCCAAGGATCACCACCAGCGGAATGCCCTTCTTGTTCGCGAACGCCAGCTGCGGGCGCAGCTCTTTCACGTCCGTATACACCTCGGTCCGCACACCCGCTCGCCGCAGCTCGCCGGCCAACGCGAAGCTCGCCCCGACCGTCTCGCGCGCGAATAGGGTGACCAGCGCCTGGGTGGTGGTCGTCGCCTCGCCCGCCAGCAGATCGAGCTCGGCCATCGCGTCCAGCATGCGCTCGACGCCGAACGAGAATCCCACGCACGGCAGCTCGCGTCCCAGATATTGGCCGATCAGCCGATCGTACCGCCCGCCGCCAGCCAGCGACCCGATCTTTGGCCGCGTCACCACGGTCTCCGCGATCACTCCAGTGTAGTACGCCAACCCGCGCACCAGCGAGACATCGAATGCATAGTGGTCCGCGGACACGCCCATCATGGCGAGCGCGTCGAAGACCTCGCCAACCTCGCGCAGTGCCGCCTGCCCTCCAGCATCCTCACCCACCAATGGGCGTAGCGCCCCCGCCACCTCACCTGGTGTGCCGGAGAGACCCAGCACCTCCATCAATCGATCCACCCGGGTGTCCGTGAGGCCGAGTTTGCCCAGTTCCTCGCGCACCCCGTCCGCGCCGATCTTGTCCAGTTTGTCCATTGCGCCCAGTGCCGCCGACCGGCGTTCCGTTGGCACGTCCACGCCATCCATGAGGGCGTCGAGCAGCCCGCGGTGGTTGACACGCATGGTGAACTCCGCGAACCCCAGCGCGGTGAACACTTCCTCGATCATCGTCAGCATCTCCGCCTCCACCGTCATGGAGGTGCTGCCGACGCAGTCCACGTCGCACTGATAGAACTCACGATAGCGCCCACGCTGCGGCCGGTCCGCGCGCCATACGGGCTGCATCTGATAGCGCCGAAACGGAAGAGCGATCTCGGCCAGGCGCGCCGCCACTACCCGCGCGAAGGGCACGGTCAAGTCGTAGCGCATCGCCATATCCGCGAACGACCGCGCTAGTGCCGCCGGTGTGCGTTCCTCTTCGGCCAGCGCCGCCACCTCACGCTCGGCCGCCTCCAGGTCCTGTCCCCGCTTGAGCACGCGGAAGAGCAGCCGGTCGCCCTCCTCGCCGTACTTGCCTTCCAGTACGGCCGTGTGTTCCACCGCGGGTGTCTCGAGCGGCTCGAAGCCATAGCGCGCGAAGGTCTCACGCAGCAGCCCAAAGACGCGATTCCGGCGCACGAGATCGCGCGGCAAAAAATCCCGCGTGCCTTTGGGCGGTAGGGGCGGCGTTTTCGCCAAAGCCTTCTCCCTCCGGTCAGCTGTCCTTGCGGCTGCCTGCATCAGCCGTTCGCGCGCGGCCGGGTCCCCGCCCGGAGCCACGCCGTCACCTCACTCACGAACTCGTCTGGCCTCTCCACCTGCGGCAGCGCCCCGCAATCGAGCACGCGTATCTCCGCGCGCGGATTCGACTGGCGGAATGCCTTCGCCTGGTCGAGCGGCGCCACCTTCGAATCCTTGCCCCAAACCAGCAAGATCAGCTGGCGCAGCTCAGCATAATCCGCGGCCACCGGCGTGTCGAGCGCGCCGCTGATGAAGCTCGCGGGCGCGTATCGCGCCCCATCCTGGTGCGCCGCGGTGTAGTAGTAGTCCACCAGCCCGCTCGTCACTGCCGCCCGGTCGGCGTACACCGCGTGCCGCAGGAAATAGCCCATGCTCCGCCGTGAGCTGGCGACGTTGTAAATGCCCTGCCCGATCAACGGCGTGCGGAGCAGACGCCGCATCAGTGGAGCGATCGGGGTGGGCCGGATTGACCCGTCCATGTCGATCCCCACCGGCTCGATGAGCACCAGTCGCTCGAAGAGCCGCGGCTGCTCCGCCGCCGCGCGGATGGCATAGCTCGCGGCGAGCGACGACGCCACCACCGAGACCGGATTGTCGGCCGCCCCCATCACCTGACGCGCGAAGTCCAGCATCAGTTGGATATACAGCTCCGGCGTGTACACGACTGGCGGCCGCGCCGAAAGACCGAAGCCCAGCAGATCGGGCGCGTAGACGCGGTGCGTCTGGCTGAGCGCGTCAAAGACGCGCCGATACTCAAACGAGGACGCCCCCGCGTAGATACCGTGGAGCAACACGAGCGGTGCCCCACGCCCGCGCACGGTGTAGGCGATGTCGCCATGCTCCCAGGCGTAGCGGCCCTCATCGCCTTCGAGCACGTTATAGAGCTCGCCAGCCGACATGGCGATGATCCGGTTCGCGGCGGCGAGCGCTCCAAGCCCCGCCGCCGCGCCCAGCGCCGCCAGTAGCCAGGGCCGCGCCGCTGTGCCCAGGTCCGTGTCCGCGTCCATTGCCGGCATCCGCTCATCTCGCCCCATGTCTGCCCCTCGCTTCCACCAGTTCCCCGCGATCGACCCCCTCCATTCAACCAGCCCAGGCGCCCCCTGTCAACCGCGCCCGCCGATGGGGGTGCACGCAAACACCAACCCGCGACCGGTCAGGGATGGTAAAGCCAAAGTCTATCAAGCCCGAGAGGGAAGTGATATCTTGAGGCAGTCTGGACCGTCCCACTCGCCATTGGAGGACCACCGTGACGACCAACGCCGCTCCGCATCCCACGACGCTCAACTTGGAAGTGATCCGCGCGTCGTTTCCATCGCTGGGTCTGCTGGTCAATGACGCACCGGCCGTCTACTTTGACAATCCGGGCGGCACACAGGTGGCCCAACAGTGCCTCGACGCGATCATGCGCTACTTGACCACCGCCAACGCCAATACCTATGGTGCCTACCTCACCAGCGAGCGCACTGTCGCGATGCTGGACGAGACGCACGCGGCGGTGGCCGACCTCCTAAACGCCGCCGATGCGCGCGAGATCGTCTTCGGCCCCAACATGACCACCCTCACCTTCGCGCTCAGCCGCGCCATTGGGCGCACGCTGCGACCCGGCGACGAGCTCGTCGTCACCGCCCTGGACCACGACGCCAACATAGCCCCCTGGCTCGCTCTCCAGGAGGAGCGCGGCGCGGTCGTCCACGTGGCGAACTTCGACCCCGCTACCTGCACCCTGGACATGGCCGACCTGCGCGCGCAGATCACCGAGCGGACGAAAGTCGTTGCCGTCGGCTACGCGTCGAACGCGGTCGGGACGATCAACGATGTTGCCACGGCCACACGCTGGGCTCACGAGGTGGGCGCCCTCGCCTTCGTCGACGCCGTTCAGTACGCCCCACACGGACCTATCGACGTCCAGGAGCTCGGCTGCGATTTCCTCGCCTGCTCCGCCTACAAGTTCTTCGGCCCGCATCTCGGCGTACTATACGGACGCCTCCCACTGCTCGAAAGCCTACCAGCGTACAAGGTCCGCCCAGCCACCGACGACCCACCGGGCAAATGGGAGACGGGCACGCAGAACCACGAGTGCCTCGCGGGCCTCTTGGGCACGCTCGAGTATCTGGCCGCTCTTGGCCATGACCACGGGGCCGCTCACGCCAGCGAGTTCGCTGGCATGACCGGCCGCCGGCTCGCCCTTCACACCGCCCTTGCCGCCATCCAGATGTACGAGCGCATGCTCGCCGCCCGCCTGTTGGACGGCCTTCGCACGCTCCCTGGCGTCCATATCTACGGCCTCACCGCGCCGGCGGATCTCCCCCGCCGCGTGCCGACCGTGGCGTTGACGGTCGACGGCCACTCCCCGCGTGCGCTCGCCGCGGCCCTGGGCGAGCGCGGCATCTTCGCCTGGGACGGCAACTATTACGCGCTGGCGGTGATGGAGCGGCTCGGGCTCGAAGCGACTGGCGGCGCACTGCGGTTGGGGATGGCGCATTACAACACGCCCGACGAAGTGGAGCGCGTGGTCGATGCCCTGCGCGCGATCGTGGCCCAGTAACCATTCGATACCGGGCGACCGGGCCGGCCGGGTTGCTCCCTTTGACACGCTCCAGCCCGGTCCTTATACTCTGCAAGGGCAGGGGTCTGGCACCGGCGCTCCCCTCAGGAGCGGCGCGTAGACTCCGCGCGCGGCATGCGCAACAGCGTCCCGTCGCTTTCGTGCGGCCGGCGCCAATTGGCGCGGGGGCGACCAATGGAAGGCACGTCTAACATGAGCCAGAATCTGCGCATCCCCGGTCCAACGCCGATCCCGCCCCAGGTGGCCGAGGCGCTGGCGCGACCCATGATCAATCACCGCGGGCCGGAATTCGCCGCTATCCTGCGCCATGTGACCGAACGCCTCCAGCACTTCTTCCAGACCGAACACCCCGTGCTTGGCTTTCCCTCGGCGGGGACAGGGGCGATGGAGGCCAGCCTCGTCAATCTCTTCTCGCCGGGCGATCAGGTGCTCGCGGTCGTGGCCGGTGTCTTTGGGCGTCGGTTGGCGCAGATCGCCGAAGCGTTCGGACTGCGCGTCGAGCGGCTCGATGTCACCTGGGGACAAGTCGCCGATCCCGCCACGCTCGCGGCCCGGCTGGATAGCCTTCCAGACGTGCGCGGTGTCCTGCTCACGCACAACGAGACTTCCACCGGCGTGACGCAAGACGTGCGCGCATTGGCGAAGGCCGTTCGCGCGCGGCGGCCAGACATGCTGATCGTGGTGGATGCCGTCAGTTCGCTGTCTTGCGTCGACCTGCGGATGGACGCCTGGGACCTCGATGTGGTCTTCAGTGGGTCTCAAAAGGGCTGGATGATCCCGCCCGGCCTCGCGCTCATCGGCGTTGGACCGCGCGCCTGGGCAGCCGCGGAGACGGCGCGACTGCCCCGTGCCTATTGGGATTTCCGCGGCGCGCGCCGCTCGCTGGAGAAGTGGCAGACTCCGTATACGCCGCCGGTTGGGCTCTATCAGGCGCTGGACGTCGCACTGGAGATGATGGCCGCCGAGGGGCGCGAGGCCATCCTGGCCCGCCACCACGCGCTGGGCGAGCTGACTCGCCGGCGCGCGCGCGAGCTGGGTCTGGCGCTCTTCGCCGATCCAGCGCACGCCTCCGACACCGTGACCGCCATCAGCGTGCCCGATGGGATTGATGGCAAGACGCTCATCAGGGCCCTGCGCGAGCGTGAGGAGGTCATCATCGGCGGTGGACAGGACCGGCTGGAAGGCCACATCGTGCGCATCGGGCACATGGGCTACGCGCACGAGCCAGAGGTCGCGGCGGCCATGGACGCGTTGGGCCGTCAGCTCGCGGAACTGGGTCATACCCCGCCCGCACCCGTGTCGGCGCGCGGCCCGGGACCATCCGCCGCGGACTGAATGGTATCGTGAGGGGTTCCAGGCGCCTGGCACCCGCGGGTGTCATGGCAACGTGAGACCTATGCTGGAAGGGGATACGGCGTGGGGCGGCACACGGGCGCGCGCGCGAGCGCGCCAAACACGACCAGCGCGAAGGAGGCCACGCCCGACGCGGCGGTGGACACGGCTCGGCCCCGCGTGCTGGTGGCCGATCCAGTGGCGGCGGAGGGCGTGGACTACCTTCGCCGTTTCGCGGCGGTGGACGAGCGCCACGGGCTGGGCGCCGAGGGCTTGGCCAGCGTCATCGGTGAGTACGACGCCGTCGTGGTGCGCTCAGAAACGCGCGTGACGGCGGATGCGCTGGCGGCGGGGAAGCGGCTACGTGTGGTAGCCCGCGCCGGTGTCGGCGTGGACAACATCGACGTCGAAGCCGCCACCCGACACGGCGTGGTCGTCGTCAACTCGCCCACCGGCAACATCGCCGCCGCCGCCGAGCACACCGTGGCCATGTTGCTGGCGCTCGCCCGGCACATCCCGGAAGCGGACGCGGATTTGCGGGCCGGGCGCTGGCGGCGCGCACGCTTCGTCGGGGTGGAGATACGCGGAAAGACGCTCGGCATCGTGGGCCTGGGCAAGGTCGGCGCCGAGGTCGCCCGCCGCGCTGGCGATGGGGGCCTGGGAATGCGTCTGGTCGCCTCCGATCCGTATGCCGCGCCCGAGACGGCGCGCAAGCTCAACTGCGAGCTACTACCCCTAGAGGACCTGTTGGCCCAGGCCGACTTCGTGACTGTCCACACCTCGCTGACCTCTGGCACGCGGGGCCTGCTCGGAGCCGACGAGCTGGCACTGATGCGCCCCGGCGCGAGGATCATCAACTGCGCGCGCGGAGGGGTCGTGGACGAACCCGCGCTGCTCGACACCCTCAACCGCGGACAT
>JANWHL010000153.1 GCA_025450405.1 Ktedonobacterales bacterium | reverse complement strand
CGGCCAATCAGGAGGGAGAACACGGCATGGCAGATCACGAGCGCGATGAGCTGGGCCGCCAGGCCATGACGGCGATCGACACCCACGCGGCGGAGATCGTCGCGCTCGCCGACGAGATCCACCAGCATCCCGAGATCGGCTTCCAGGAGCGGCTCGCCTCGCGCCTGCTGGCCGAGGCCCTGAGCCGCCACGGCATGGACGTCGAATACCCCATCGGCGGGCTGGAGACCGCCTTCCGCGCCACCAGGCGCGGCCGCGGTACTGGCCCCACCGTCGCCGTCCTGGCCGAGTACGACGCCCTGCCCGGCCTCGGCCATGGCTGCGCCCACAACCTGATCGCCGCCTCCGGGCTCGCCGCGGCCGTCGCCCTCGCGCCGCTGATGGACCAGCTCGACGGCACGTTTCAGGTCATCGGGACACCGGCCGAGGAAGGCGGCGGCGGCAAGGTCAAGCTGATCGACGCCGGCATTTTCGCGAACATCGATGCCGCCCTGATGATCCACCACGACCGCCACATCACCGCAGTCGCCGACGCCTACCCCGGCGACACCTCGCTCGCCCTGGCCGATCTCAAATTCGCGTACCGCGGGCGCGCCACACACGCGGGCTCCAATCCCCACGAGGGCGCCAACGCCCTGAACGGCGTCATCAAGCTCTTCACCGGCATCGACGCACTGCGCCAGCACGTCCGCTCCGACGCCCGCATCCATGGCATCATCACCCATGGCGGCGACGCCCCCAACGTCGTCCCGGACCACGCCGCGGCCGATTTCTTCATCCGCGCCGCCGACCGCGACTATCTGGAAACGCTGGTTGAGAAAGTCCGCAAGATCGCCGAGGGCGCCGCGCTCATGACCGAGACCACCGTCACGATCACGCGCCCGAGCCCGACCAACTACGACGTCCGCCCCTCCTACGTGCTTGGCCGCCGCTACGAGGACAATATGCGCGCCGCCGGCCTGGAGGTGACCCCGCGCCCCCCCACCCCTGGCACCTTCTCCACCGATTTCGGCAACGTCTCCTACCTCATGCCCGCCGCCACCGGATCGTTCGCCATCAGCCGCGAGCCCATCGCCCACCACTCCACCGAAGTCGTCGCCGCCGCGCGCTCCGACTTCGGCCACCAGCAAATGCTTGGCGTCTCCAAGGCCATGGCCCTTACCGCGCTCGACCTCTTCCTCGATCCCGATCTGCTGGCCCGCGCCAAAGACGAGCATGCCCACTGGGCCGAGCGCTACCTGGACACCCCATAGCGCTACCATCGCATGCCGTGCCCCTTTCCGCCGCGCGCGTTTCGGTGTACCATCCAGAGTGGCGGCGCCGCGCCGTGGCGGCCCGCGACGAACGCTGACGTACGACGCCGGAGAGGTGCGAGCGCGCGGGGCCGCGAAGGCCGGCCGCGCCCCCCGGCGCGGTGAAAGGGAGGGAGACGGCCGCACGCCATCCGTGGCGGGCCAGTCGGATCATCATCCGGCACGCTCCCCCCGGACGCGGCGGCGCGCCGCACACCATGCGCTACTACGAAACCATCATCGAGACCATTGGCCACACCCCACTCGTGCGGCTCACCCGCGTCGCGCGCCACGTGCGCCCCCTCCTGCTCGCCAAAGTCGAATCGTTCAATCCCGGCGGCAGCGTCAAAGACCGCATCGGCGTCCGCATGATCGAAGCGGCCGAGCGCGATGGCAAGCTCAAGCCCGGCGGGACCATCGTGGAACCGACGAGCGGCAACACCGGCACAGGCCTCGCCATCGCCGCCGCGCTCAAAGGCTATCGCTGCCTCTTCGTCATGACCGACAAAGTGAGCGAAGAGAAGCGCAGCCTCTTGCGCGCCTTTGGCGCCGAGGTGGTAATCTGCCCGAGCACCGTCAGCCACGGCTCTCCCGAGCACTACCAGACCGTCGCGGCGCGCCTGGCGCAGGAGATCCCCCACGCCTTCATGCCCAACCAGTACGCCAATCCCGCCAATCCTGGCTCGCACTACGACAGCACCGGCCCTGAGATCTGGGAGGATACCGACGGCAAAGTGACCGCCTTCGTGGCGGGCGTGGGCACCGCCGGCACCATCATCGGCACGGCGCGCTATCTCAAAGAAAAGAACCCCGCCATCCAGATCATTGGCGCCGATCCCGCCGGCTCCATCTACTCCCACGACGAGCCCCGCCCCTACAAAGTGGAAGGCATCGGCACCGACCATCTGCCCGAGAACTGGGACCCCAGCGTCGTGGACGACGTCATCCGCGTGGACGACCGCACCTCCTTCCAGCTCACCCGGCGCCTGGCCCGCGAAGAGGGCATGCTGCTCGGCGGCTCCGCCGGGACGGCGCTGGGCGCGGCGCTGGAGTACGCCAAGCGCTCTGGCTCCGACGACGTCATCGTCGTCCTGCTGCCCGATACCGGCCGCGGCTATCTGAGCAAGATCTACAACGACACCTGGATGCGCGAGAACGGCTTCGCCGAGACCCCCGCACAGCCCACCCTCGCCGATGTCCTGACCTTCCGCCAGCGCAACACCCCGGACGTGCCCATGCTCGTCGAGATCGCGCCCGACGACACCGTGGCCGCGGCCATTGAGCGCTTCCACCGCTTCGGCATCTCGCAGCTTCCCGTCGTCAAGCACGGCCAGCTCGTCGGCAGTCTCACCGAGAACCAGCTGCTCCAGCGCCTTGCCTCCGGCGAGCGCCTGGATGGCCAGCGCGTGGACGAGTGGCAGGGCCCGCCCCTGCCGATGCTCCCCGAGACCGCGACCGTGCGCGAGGCCTACACCCTGCTGGCCGGCGGACAATCCGCCGTCGCGGTCGGCAACGATCAGGGGCTCCGCGGCGTCGTCTCCAAGAGCGACCTGCTCGAATTCTGGGCGCGTGGCGGGGCGGGCGCCTCGGGCGGCCAGGCATGAGCGCCCCGTCCGCGCGAACAGTGGGGCCAGGGTCCGTGGCGCCGGGGCCCTCTCAACGCGCGCGACCGCCCCGCCCGGGCGACCAACTGCCGCTTTTGGGGTCCCCCACTGGGGGCCGGGGTCCCCCACTGGGGGCTTCACCCTTCCCGACCGCGCGGGCCGCACGGTCCGCCTCTGGGACTTCAAGCAGCGGCGCCCCGTCGTGCTCGCCTTGCTCCACGGGCCCTGGCGCCCCGCCTGCTGGGAGTACGCGGCGGCATTGGCCGCGCGACGCGAGGACCTGGCCGTGACCCATGCCGCCGTGCTGGTGATCGTCCCCGGTGCCGTGGCGCCAGCGGACGCGAGTGACGCCGGTTCCACTGGCGAGATCGCGGACCCCACGGAGTCCCTGGCCCCCTGGGCGGACACCCTCACCCCGGCCCACATCTTGCCGCTCGTGGACACCGATGGCACCGTGACAGCGCGCTACCTGCCCCCGACCGCCGGCACCAGCCCAGCGGCCGTGGCACGCTACGTCGCCGACCGCTACGGCGCGTGCGGTCTGGTAGGCATCGCACCCGATGCCGCTAGCCTCCCCACGCCCGACGCCATCCTGGCGGAGTTGGCTCACGCCGACGAGGGCGCCTGCGGCTGCCTGGAGCCCGCATGGCCAGCCGAGACGGATCAGCCGGATGGATGGAATGTGCCCACGAACGGAGACGGATCATGACCACCGCGAGCGCGAACGTCAGGACCAAACGCGCCTACGACGAGCCGGCGTCGGACGACGGGCGCCGCGTGCTGGTGGACCGGCTCTGGCCGCGCGGGCTCTCCAAAGAGCGCGCGCATGTGGACCTCTGGCTGCGCGCCGTGGCGCCGAGCGAAGACCTGCGCAAGTGGTACGGCCACGACCCCGCGAAGTGGGACGAGTTCCGCCGCCGCTACCGCGACGAGCTGCGCGCCGGCGAGGCCGCCGCCGCTTTGGTCCAGCTTCGCGACCTCGCCCGCGAGGGCCCGCTCACTCTCGTCTACGCCGCCCGCGACGGTGCGCACGCCAACGCCACCGTACTGGCCGAGCTACTGGCCGCGGGCGCGCACTAGCACGGCACCATCACACTGGCCCGATAGCCGCGGGAGATCAGTCAATCGCTCACCTCACCGCCGGGGGCCGCACCCCGGCGGCAGGCGACACCGGGGTGGAACGCGAAGGCCAAGCGCCTATCCGTCAGACGGCGCGGCCCCATCCCTCTTGATCCGCCGCGAGCGCTGGCTCCCCCCAATCCGCCCAATGCGCACATAGTGTTCGAGGCCCTGATTGCGCTTGGTCGCCTCGCCACCCTTGTGACCGATGGCGGCGTAAAAATCCGAGCCCCGCTGCTCGCGGATCGCCTTCCCGCCCGCGGCCCCGATGCGGCGATAATGCTCGCTGCCATACTTCTCGCGGACGCGCTGGCCCCCGCGACGGGCCGCGTCGCTGCCCGGCACTGGGCCCGGCTTCCGCCGCGTCCGGCTGACTCCCGCCATCTCGGGCGTGGCTGGCATGTCCTCGCGCCGCGCCGGCGTCCCGCTGTCTTCGAGCGACCTTGCCCGCTCGCTGTGTGATCCACGCCCTGGCATGCCGTGCCCTCCCTTACGGATTCCCCATGAAATGTCCGGGATACCACGCCACGAACCGCTGGCGCCGGGATAGATCAATGCCTGCCAGACATAACGTACGAAGGGTGACGGGGATAACACCAGATCGAAGTGCCTCACCCATGGATGACGCCACGCCCCTTGGCCACGCGCACACAGACTGGCTCCGAAACACGCGCTCACACCGCGATCAGCGGCACCGCCAGGATCACCAGCGCGATGCCCACCGCCTGGATACGCGTGGCGCGCTCGCGCAGCACGATCATCGCCAGCACCACCGTCGCCGCCGGGTACAGCGACGAGAGGATGGCCGCGACGTCGAGCCGGCCGCTGTGAGCGGCGAGCACGAAGAAGGCGTTGCCCAGCGCGTCCAGAGTCCCCGCGAGCAGCACCAGCGGCGCCACGTTCCTTCCGGGCAGGCCCAGCCGACCCCGCGCGCGCATCACGATGACCGCCAACACCACCGAGCTCAAGCGCGCCACGGCCAGCGGCCAGAAGGTGGCGCCAGGGCTCACCCGGCTGATGAGGATGAAGAAGCAGCCGAAGCCGCACCCAGCCAGCACCGCCAACCCGATCCCCTTCGGCGGGCCACTGGCCCCACCGGGGCGCGAAATCAGCCCGATCGCCACCAGCGCCAGCGCGAAGCCCGCCACCTGGATCAGTGACGGCAGCCCCACCGTGAATACACTGAAGAGCACCGGCAGGATCGCCGTCAGCACCGCCGAAACCGGCGCCGCGATGCCCATCTGCCCGCTGGCGAGGGCCGAGTAAAACGCCATCAGCCCGAACACCCCCGCCACGCCCGCCAGCGCGCCCCAGAGCACGTCCATCGGCCGGGGGAGCGGCTCCCTCCAGATCAGCGCCAGCACGACCAGCAAGACGAAGCCCACCGCGTAACTGGCGACCACGACGCTGGTAGGGTTGGCACGGCGCGAGGCCAACCCACCGTTAAAGTCGCCGCTTCCCCAGCAGAGTGAGGCGGCGAGACCAAAGAGAACCGTGAACGCGAGGGAGTTCATCTACGGCCAGCCCGCGCCCAAGTCCACGAACCAGAGGTCTACGAACCAGAGGTCTACGAACCAGGCCCGGTCGCCATACCACCGCGACGACTCCCCGAACACGAGACCGGCCAGCACCATCCGCGGCTCAAACATGGCGATCGTTCCTTCCCGGGAGGATATGCGACGACCCTCCGAGAAGG
>JANWHL010000152.1 GCA_025450405.1 Ktedonobacterales bacterium | reverse complement strand
GCGAACTGCTTCGGCGGCGCGGCCCGTGTCCCCTGCTCGATCTCGCGCAGTGCGCTCGGCGCCATCTGGACCGCCCTCGCGACCTCCTCGACACTCATGCCGCGCAACGTGCGGTGGTCGTGGAGCAGTTTGCCGAACGGCGGGAACGGCCGAGCGCGCTTGGCGACCTCTTGCAGCTTCGCGAGGTCGACGATCTTCGAGAAATCGGGCAGCTTGGACATATCGGGCCAGGGCATCCGGGTCCTCCTCGGCGATCATGAGCGCGCGGCGTGGCTGGGCGGAGCGCGGCCGCGTCATTATACACCGGGCGGCGCGGCGCGCACAGCGGGCGACAGGCATGAGTAGCGTGTATGCGCCCGTGTATCCAATCACGTCAAATTTGCTGAGACACTTGACAGACCGCAAATAGTTCGGTACAGTGTGGCACAGATGACCGGACGGAGCGGCCTCCTACGCGGGAAAGTCCCACAAGGGGCGATCGGCGGGATGTGAGCGGCCGCACGGGAGGACAGGACGATGTTGCTGGAAACGCGAAGGCGTGAGCATTCCTGGCGTGGTGACACCTATGGCGTGGCACACGGCGCAGACGTCCCGCCGCTCCCACCAGCGCGACTGGACCAGCGCGTCGCCAACGCCAACAATGCCAATGATCCCGATGCCAGTGATCATATCGCCAGCTCCGGCGGCGACCAGCGCCCATATAACGCGGGCGCCGCCGGGGGCGCGTGCCAGGTAGCTCGCCTCCTGTCCATCCTTCTCCCACCGTCCTGAGGGTGCGAGCCCCAGGCACCGGGAGCCGGTAGCGGGGGGTAACGCTGAGACACCAGGCACGCGCGCACCGCGGAGACGCGGAACGCGCGTTTTTCCGGGTCGGTGGAAACTGCCGGGCGTCGCGGGTACGACGAGTACGCGACAGCGATAGAAGTGATCGAGGGTGGCCTAGCGGTAGGGCAGCGGGCTTTGAACCCGCTGGTGCGGGTTCGACTCCTGCCCCTCGAACCGTCCCCGGGTGGGGACGCGCACACATGAACCGAGCAGGTCTGGCGGGCGCTCGTCCCGACCGCCGGCCATGGGGGCGTGCCGGGCCCGGTCGGGGCTCGCGTCCGGACGACGGTGGGTCCGCCACCGGTGGGGCGTTTGGCACATGGCGGCCGAGCGGAGCAGGGGCAGGTCGCCGCTTTCTGAGTGTGGCGCAGCGGGAGCGCACCTGGCCTGGGACCAGGGGGCGGAGGTTCGAGTCCTTCCACTCAGACCGACGAGGCGACCAGGCTCAGCGGCGGAGCACCCGCCTGATACGCGGGGGGTGGTGGGTTCGACTCCCACGGTCGCTACCGGGCCGCACGTGGCTCCAGGGGTCGTCCGGGCATGGTGCCCAACCGGTCTGTAAAACCGGGGCGTCGCGAGGCGCGCGGGAGGTTCGATTCCTCCACGACCCACCTCGCCGATGCGGTGACCGGGTACGTGCCCTACCGCGGCGCGGCGATGAGTCCTCGAGGTGTACCAGCGTGCACATCCGTCTGTCGAGCGGAAGGAGCGGGTGCGACTCCCGTCGGGGGCGCCGGCGCGCAAGCGCCTGGTGAATTCGGAAGGCGGTTTGGAGACATGGCGGTCATCGTTCAACGGCAGGACGCGCGGATGTGGCCCGCGCCACGCCGGTTCGACTCCGGCTGATCGCCCCGTGGGTGGCCCGACTCGCTCGGTCCGCCCGCATGCGCCCGTGGCTCAGTGGAGAGAGCGCTGGTCCGCGATATCAGAGATCGGAGGTTCGATTCCTCCCGGGCGCGCCGCTTCAAGGTGGTGCGATGGTCGCATCCCCGTCTGTTACTCGGGGGATGAGGGTTCGAGTCAATCCCTCGGAGCCAAACCAGTGTGCCCGCGGCTCGGTGGAACGAGCGCCAGTGTCCGACGCTGGAGGGTGGAGGTTCGATTCCTCCCGGGCACGCCACGCGGCTTGATGGCCGCGTCGGGGCTTGTGGTGCTAATGGGAGCACGCCTGGTCCGCACCCAGGAGGTGGAGGTTCGATTCCTCTCAGGTCCTCCAGACGCGCGATTGGCGACGACGCGCACTCGCGATTGGCGGTATCGGCTAACGGCAGGCCACTCGTCTCTCACGCGAGCCATTGGGGTTCGACTCCCCGCGCCGCCACCCAGGCCACGTGCGCCGTGGAGATTCAATACGACGCGGTCAGCTTGTAGGTGAAGAGCTGATACCGCTGGGATTTCGCTGGCAGCACCTTCACCGTGATCGCCCAGTGCCCGGCCATCGTCAGGTCGGATTGGCCGCTATAGACGCCGGGCGTGGCCGCCATCGGCTGTAGCTGGTCGGTCTGGACGCCCATATCCATGTCGAGCATCTGCGTCGTAAGGAGCACGCCCGCGCCAGTGACGGGGTGTCCGGCGGCGTCGCGGACCGTGACGGTGAACGTGTTGGTTCCAAAAGTGGCGGGCACCACCTTGAGGATGACGGTGAGGCCACCGGCCGATTGCGGGGCGCTGACGTAGACCAGGGGCGCCGGGGCGTCGGTGGACGCCCCAGCGGGCATGAGCGAGCCCGCGAAGGCCGCGAGCAGGGCCACGCACAGCAGCACCGCGACTCCGAGGAGCGCCTCGCGCCGGAGCCATTCCTCCAGCGCCACCGTCAGACGCGCCGCCGTGACGCTGAGGCCCGCGTCGGCGTCCAAGCCACTCCCGTGCGCGGCCACGGCGCTGCCCTCGGGCTCCGCACCGGCATGCTGGCCGGACGCCGCCCCGTCCGCAACCGCGTTGGCGCCGTCCCCGCCGCTGTCATCCCCGCTGGCGTCATCGGCGCCGGTGTCGTCCATGGCGGCGTCGACCCCGTAGTGGGTGCCATTGCCGGCCGCGTCCGCGGCAACGACATCCGTCGGTGCGTCGTCCCGCGCCCCCGCGACCGCCGAGCGCTTCTCTCCGTTCGCCCCCGCTGTCGCGTCCGCCTCGCCCGAGGGGACCGGTGGGTCATCGCCCACTTCCCAGGAGAGCAGGCGCCGCGCCGCCTTGCTCGTCGCCTGGAGGGGCCGCGCGGCAAACCCGGCAATCTCGACCAGGGTCTCGCCCGTGCTGAGGTCCCCAGACGCGACGAGTGCCAGCCGCGCGCGGATGCCAAGGTGGGTACTGGCGCCGCGGTGCCCGTTACCGTTATGCACGGCACGTTCAGCCAGCCCCTCGCCGGCATTCGCCTCGTCCACGTTCTGGACGAGCGGCGCCGCGGCATCCAACGCCCGCAGCAGGCGGGGGCGCAGGCGGAAAGCATGATACGCGCTGATGGCCGCCATCACAAGGAACAGCTCGATCTTGAACGCGAGCGTGATCCCATAGGTCGTCGTCAGGAATTGCGTGATCGAGGTCAGGTGGATGGTGGCATTGAGCGACCCAGTAGCGGCCAGCACCAGGACCGTGATGATGGCCGCCGCGCTGAAGGCCGGCAGACCGCGCGCGAGCACGGCGGCCCGCTGACGGTCTGGTAGGGTGCGCAGCGCGGGGATGAGCACGAAGGCGATGTAGAGGAGGCCCCCCGCCCAGAGCGCGGTGCCAAGAAGGTGGAGCAGATCCACACTGAGCGCGTAGGCCTTCTCGCTTGGCGCCACCGCCGCCGCGTGACCCGAGAGCGCGAAGGCGAGCACGAGCGCCGCCCCCAATACCAGCTGCGCGCGCCCGGCCAACGTCCGTGCGCGCCAGCCGCGGGCGAGCGCCGCCGGCAGCCGGCGCAGCGCCGCCAGCAGCCATGGTCCCCACTCGGCGGCGCGAGAAGGTTCGCGCGTGGGCGCGCGCCCGGGCACCGCATCCGCCGCGCGCCATAGGGCCGCGCCAGCTACCCCGCGCGCGCCGGCAACGGTGAGCGCCAGGGCCGCCCCCGCCACGATCTGGCGCAGCCACCAGTAGGCGCCAAACTGCGAGCCGAAGACGACGGCGCGCAGCAGCGGTCCGGAGACCAGTCCCGACCAGTCACCCGCCAGCTCGGCACTCAGCGCCAGCACAATGCCGACATCGGTGAGGACGATCAGCCCAAGCACCCACGGCGCCATCCGGCGGAAGCGCTCGCCCGCCGCGCGTCCAGCGGCCGCCAGGTCAACGTCGCCCTCGCCCACTGGCGATAGGATCCAGGTCTCCCAGATCACGCCGCCGACCCAGAAGGTCATGAAGACCAGCGCGAGCCAGGTAGCGACCGCCTGCAGCCAGCCGGGACCGTCCAGGCCGCCACCAGTGGCCGAGCCACCCGCGCCCGCGATGTGGCCAGTGGGCAGCACGCGCGGGAGGGGCGGCACTGTGCCATCCGGGCGGGCGATCTGGAAGTAGAACGACCCAGCGACGACATGACCGTCGTCAGCGGATTGGGTGCGCCACGCGACCACATAGGTGCCGGCCGGCAGCAACGGCAGCTCGACATCCATCTCTCGCGGATTGGAGTGGCTTACCTCGCTATCGTGGTCGTCGACTTCTTTGTTGGTGGGGTCCACCACCACCGCGTGCGAGGTGAGCGCGTTCAGGTCCTCACTGAACCACATCCGCACCCGTGAGGGCGGCGACTGGAGCACCTGCCGCGCGGCTGGCTCGGAGCGCACCAGCAGGGCATGGGCGGATGCGACGGGAGTCAGCGACCGCCAAGGGCCCAACGGAATGAAGGTCCCAACCGCGAGCATCAGGCTCAAGAGGGCGGCCCCGACGATCACTAGGAATGGGCGCGCATGGGGCGCGCGTCGTCTGGCGCCGCCGGCCGCCCTTCGACGCTCGCGCGTGGACGCACGCCCAGTCAGCGACGCACGCCCAGTCAGCTCGGTCTCGCGCACCGTGGTGTCCAATCCTCCGTGTCCAGCGCCGGAACCGCCGTAATATTCACGTGCCACGGGATTTGCCAAGGTTAGCGACGGGGCCACGTGCCTCGCGCCACTCACATCTCCGCGTCGCCTTACCTTACCACTATGCTATACGTTGTCGGGTACTGAGCGGATGGGCACCGCAAAGCACTGCCACGTCATCCCGCGCGGCGCATCGCCACATACGCGCCACCCGCGCCCGCAGCGATTCCGAGCAGCCCAATGAGCACCGTGAGCCAGACAGGGGCGCCGCCCGTGCCCCCGCCGGACGGCCCCGACCCGCCTGGCGCCGCCGTTGGCGTCGCGGATGCTTTCGCCGACGAATTGACGGTAAAGGTGAACGCGCCGATGTCAGGGTCGCCATCGTCCGCCGAGACAGTGTGCCACTCTACCAGATACGTGCCGTCGCCATCGCCCGTCACGGGGACCGTCATCGTCTTCAGGTCGCTATGCGACACCTGCGCCGCGGCGGTGCTTACTGACTTATGGCGCGCGTCGTAGACGACGATGTCGCTGCCGGTGGGGTTGACATTCTCGGCGAAGTGAACGGTCACCACGCTCGGCGCGGACTTCAGCACCGCCCCGGCGGCCGGCGTCGAGCTGAGATACGAGGCGTGAGCCGACGCAAGTCCGGGAGCCAGCGCCCCCACCAGGGCCAGTGACAATGCCGCCGTCAGGGCAAGCGCCGCGGGCAAGCGGCCGTGCCTGGCGACCGGGCGCGCTCTTGGGCACCCTCTGGCCGCTCCCCCCACCCAATGGCCGAAACCAGCGGCCGAGCGAGGAACCGCGTTCTTGCGTCGTACCGGCCCCATCCAACCCGCCATGCGCGCATCTCCTTCTCAGTCGCACCGCCGCTGCGATTCAAGGTGTCGTGCTCATGGTGTCGACCTCGCGACATCGTAACTGCACGCTGAATGAGGCCGAACCAGTCAGTAGTAACATAGCATCTGGCTCAATGTCGGGCCATAGGGAGATGTCCCGATCTTCGACAGGGAAAGCTCCCAGTTGGCAAGCCATGTGTTCGCATGGTAGACTGGTCGCGGACGGAGCTGGACCCGTTGTGGGCTGGCTCGTCGAGACTGATTCCTCATGCTTGCTGCGCACCCCGATCCTGGCCTGTCAAGGTTGACCTGTGTCAAGACGTGGAGCAGTCCACGAACTGAGTGGCCGCGCATGACGAACTGGCACAAGGTGAACGGCATCACGCCACGCCCGAACGATCTGGCGTGGCGGGCAGTTGGCGTGTCGCTCGTGCTCTCCGCGATCGTCGTGCTGATATACGGTGCGGGTCCGTGGAGCATACCGGCGCGCAGTGCCCACGCCGATGGCGGGGCTCCCAACCTCGCGTATGTGGCAGGTGCCGGGCCGCGAAGTGATGGCGTCGCCATTCTGGACATTAGCCAACGCCGAGCGGTCGCGCGAGTGTCGGTCGGCGGATCGCCCGCGGGTGTCGTCCTGAGTGCCGACGCACGCTATTTGTTCGTGGCGCAGTCGGCGGGCAACCACGTCGCCGTGGTGGACGCGCATGCACAGCGAGTCGTGGGCACCATCCAGGTGGGTTCGGGACCCACGGCCTTGGCCATTGATTTCCCGTTCGGCGGCTCAACAACGCTTTACGTCGCCAACACCGGATCTGATACGCTAACTATCATCGACGCCGACGCCAGGCGTGTCCTGGCGACCGTGCCGGTAGGTCTCCGACCAAGCGCTGTCGCGATCGCCGGGCCGAATAGCGGTATCGAGAATACCAGCGACCCCGAGATCTACGTCGCTAGCGCTGGCAGTAATACGGTTGCCGTCGTCAGCGAAGTTAGGCGGCGGGTTGTCGACACGATCGCTGTTCCCGGGGGACCGACCGATGTCACTGTCCCCGCTACGGGTGGCGTAGCATACGTGGCCACCGAATCCGGCAACATCGACGCGATTAGTGTCGCGGACCACCGGTTCCTCGGTGTGGTTCTCCACCGGCCGGGAGACAAGCTCGGGCACATGGATTATGACGCGGTGACCGGTCAGATATACGTGCCGGACGCTGCGGCGGGGACGGTCGAAGTCCTGCGACCTGTTTCAGTCGACACCGCGAGCGGCGGGACGTCGGTGGCCATGCCGCCAGAGCCCGCCCGCACACTCAGGTTTGGTGGTGGTCCAGCGGCGGTGGCCATCACGTTTGACGGTGCGTACGGCTTCGTGGCGCGGGGCGCGGCGGGCTCGGTCACCATGCTCGACATGGGCAGCCGCGGCACCCTCGCCACCATTAATGTCGGGGGTACGCCGCACGCCATTATCTCGGGCGCATATCCGCCGCCAGTGAGCGCGCAAGTCGCGTTTGGCCTGAACCTGGCCGTGGCTATACTTGTCCTCATCGGTGTCGTCTCCGTCGTACTGACCGGCCGCCGGCGGCGTGCGCGGACGAGCGCGAACGCGAGCGTGTCCCGTGTCGTCGGATTGCCGGAATCACGCGGGCGACCGAACACGGCGCCGCCAGGATCGGGAACCAGCGCCGGCAAAGATGACGGGAGGACACAATGATCAAGCGCCCGTGGGCGGGACGCGAGCGGCGCCTATGCGCGCTCGGGCTGGGTCTCGGGCTTCTCGTGTGTGTAGTCACTGGCTCGATGCGACTGCTTGGAGCCATGGCCACCGCCAACGACGAGCGGACGGTCGCGCGCGCCTATCAAACGGGCGTCGACCTCGACGCGGTCCCGGCGCCAGCACTCGCGCTGCGCGACCAGTCCGGTGCGCGTTTCACCCTCGACCAACTGCGCGGGCGGCCCGTCGTGTTGACCTTCTTTGACTCTGTCTGTCCACACACCGATTGCTCGCTAATGGCGCAATACCTCAACTGGACGCGGCAAGACCTCGGGAACGACGGCAGGCATGTCAGTTGGGTAGCCATAACCGTGAACCCGTGGCACGACACCCGCGCCTCCGTGAAGGCGTTTCTTGCGTCCCACCATATAACGCTTCCGCTCCACTACCTGCTGGGCAGCCCGATTGACCTCGCCCCGATCTGGCGCGCGTTCCACATGCAGGCAGTGCTCCAACCGGACGGCGTTGTCGTCCATACCACCGGCATTTTTGTGCTTGACGCCCAAAGTCGCGAGCGCCTCTATCTCGATGAGGGGTACGATCCGAAGATCCTGAGCGCGTACCTTCAGGTACTGATCAATGACCCTGCCGCCGCGGGTGCGACCGCTACCAAGCCAGATTTGACCAGTGGCGTCACGACCCAATCGCACACGATCGCCGGCACGACAATCACGCTGACGGCGAGCCCGGACAAATATGGCACCTATGCCTTCTCCGTCGCGGTCCAGGACGGGGCCGGGAAACCCATCTCCGGTGCCCAGGTCGCGCTGGATCTGGCGATGCCGTCAATGGAGATGAAGCCAGTGCATGTCGTCCTCACACCGACCGGACCGTCGTTGCCAGGCACCTACCAGGCGCGTGGTGTCCTTTCGATGCTGGGGAACTGGAACGCGGGCGTGACCTTGAGCGTGCTCAACAATCGGGCGGCGGTGCGGACAACCTTTCAATTCGACGCGCAATATTGACCGCTGACCGCGTGCCACATCAATCACCGTCTGGCACCACGTCGTCGTGGCCCGGGTTTGGATGGACGGGCGCGTGACCTCCGCGTGGCCTGACCCGCGCGGACTTTGGTGACGGGCCCCGGACCGGCGCGCGCACTTCCCATCGGCGGAGCGCCGCTCACGCCCGACGCGGCACGCTCCGGCCGACCGCCGGTCGGCGTCGCCACCACGCCAGCCAACCGCCCACGGAAGACGTAGCCGCCGGCCGCGAGCAGTGCGAGCACCACAACGGCGCCCGCGACCAACAACCAGGTCGGCGGGTCGGAGGTCGCGCGGGTTGTGGGCATTGGCGCGGCGGGAAAGGGGGCCGTCACGATCGCCCGTGGCGCGCCGCCTACGTTGAACGTGGCGATCACCTGCCGGGCCGCGGGGTCGAACATCTGGACCCGCGCGGCATCGCCCTCGGCGACAAACCCGTATGCCCCCTCGAACGTGATCGCCACGGCCACCGGGCCGCCACTGAACGGCAGCGCGCGCACGGGCTCGGCCGGGAGCGCCACCGACGTGCCCGCGCCAGCGGCGGTGGCCGGGCGCAACTCATAGACCACGTTGGCCCCCGCGTCCGGGACATAGACCGCTCCGGTCACGGCGTCGTAATCCATGATGCCAAGCTTGCCGCTTGTGGTCCG
>JANWHL010000151.1 GCA_025450405.1 Ktedonobacterales bacterium | reverse complement strand
CTTCGACGGCAAATACTACCAGCTCAAGGACGCCCGCTGCGAGCCCAAGCCGGTCCAGAAGCCCTATCCGCCGTTCGTCATCGGCGGGGGCGGCGAGCGGCTCACCCTGCGCGTCGTCGCGCACTACGCCGATATTTGGAACTACGGCTGTGGGCCGGTCGATGTCTTCCAGCAAAATAACGAGCTGATCGACCAGTATTGCGCCGAGATCGGCCGTGACCCCGCGACCATCCGGCGCTCCATGCAGACGCGCGTCGACTACGCCAATCTGGGGGCCAGCCGCGACACCCTGCGCGAGTTCGCCGCCGCCGGGGCCTCGCACCTGGTCCTCTACCTCAATCCTCCCTACCCCGCCGACATCGTCAGCCGCCTGGCCCGCGAGGTGATCACTCCTGTGCGCGCGGAGCACGCGGGCTGAGCCATCTCCTACAACTGGGCATGTCTCGCGTTTCGCCCGGCACGGCGGGAGAACCAAGGAGCGGTGGAGGATGGACGGCACGCACGCCGCGCTCGCACTTGACTACGGCCCAGTGCCCGTGGACCGACTGCTAAGCGATCTAGCCACCCTGACTTGTGGCCAGTCGCCTGGAGAGGTGATCCACGTCACCGGCGAGCGTCCCGAGGCGGTGGAAGCGATGGCGATATGGTGCGCGGCCAACGGTTACGTCGTCCTTTCGCAAGACTCCGCCTTGACGCGCGCCCAGGGCGCCTGCTTCGAGACGTTCACGATCGAGGCACGGCGAATAGACAGGACCCCGCTTGAGCAGGCACTGGCACAACGAGACAGGGCGGTCGGATGACCAGCAGCCCACTTGATGACGAGCGCGGCACGTTCGTGGGCCGTGTCGCGCTCGTCACCGGATGCGGCAGCGCGGGTGGCATCGGCTTCGCCACCGCGCGTGCCCTCGCCGCCCAAGGCGCAGCTGTTGCCATCACCTCCACCACAGCGCGCATCCACGACCGCGCCGCCGCCCTGTCCGTGGACGGCGCCGACGTGATGGCCGCCATCGCCGACCTGACCGCCGCGGACCAAGTCCACGCGCTGGTTGCCGGCGTGCTCCAGCGCTTTGGTCGGCTCGACGTCCTTGTGAACAACGCTGGGATCGTCCCAAGCGGCGCCGCACCCACCGCGCACCCCTTCCTCGAGTATCCCGAAGCCGATTGGGACCGGGCCCTGGCGAACTCCCTCACGTCGGCGTTCCTCGTCACACGCGCCGTCGCCTCCCACATGGTCGCGCACGGCTATGGCCGCATTGTGAACATCGCCTCCGTGACCGGTCCGCTCGTGGCCATGCCCGGCAACAGCGGCTATGCCGCCGCCAAGGCCGGCCTGGTCGGCCTCACGCGCACCCTCGCGCTGGAGCTTGGGCGCCATGGCGTGACGGCCAACGCCGTCGCCCCCGGCTGGATCGCCACGGAGTCGTCCTCGCCCGATGAGGTCGCCGCGGGCCGGCATACGCCCATCGGTCGCCCCGGCCGGCCGGACGAAGTCGCCGCCGTCATTGTGTTTCTCTCCTCCCCGGCCGCGAGCTACGTTACGGGCCAGGTGATCGTGGTGGACGGCGGGAACATCATCCAGGAGTTCAAGGGCGGAAGCGGCGAATGAGCGCGTGGGCGCTCACACATCCGTCCCCGGTGGCACCAACTCGTCGATGCGCCGTAGGTGCTCCGGCGGGATCGCGACGTCGAGCGCGCCCAGGTTATCTTCGAGTTGCTCCATCGTCCGCGGCCCAATGATCGGCGCCGTGACCGTGGGATTCGCTAGCGTCCACGCCAGCGCGTACTGCGCGAGGTTGGCATCCACCTCCTCCGCCAGCGGAATCAGCGCCTCGACCAACTCCATCCGGCGCTGACCCTCGGGGGTGTCGGGCTTGGTAATGAAGCGATCGCGCGCGGCTCGTGCCTCGGGGCTGTAGCTCGCCCCCTGGTGATACTTGCCGGTAAGCCACCCGCGGCTTAACGGGCTCCAGACGATGACGCCGGTCCCATACTTCTGGCAGACCGTCAGCACGTCGCGCTCGATGCCGCGGGCGAAGATGCTGTATGGCGGCTGCTCGCAGACGAAGCGAGCCAGGTGGAGGCGCGCCGACGCCCAGTAGCTCTCGACCAGCTCCCAGGCCGCGAAGGTGGAGCTGCCGATGTAGCGCACCTTGCCAGCGTGTACCAGGTCATCCAGGGCGCCCAGCGTCTCCTCGATGGGCGTGTTAGGGTCGGGTCGGTGGAGCTGATACAGGTCAATGTAGTCCGTCTGGAGACGGCGCAGGCTGTTCTCCACCTCGCGCAGAATGTGCGCGCGACTGTTCCCCTGGTCGTTTGGGCCGTCGCCCATCGGCATGTGGACCTTGGTCGCCAGCACCACGGCATCGCGTCGGCCCTTGAGCGCCTTGCCGACGATCTCCTCGCTCTCGCCATTGCTGTAAACATTGGCCGTGTCCACGAAGTTGATGCCCGCGTCGAGGGCTCGGTGGATGATGCGGATGGCGTCGGCATGGTCCGCGTTGCCACGCGCGCCGAACATCATCGTGCCAAGGCAGAGCGGGCTCACGCGCACGCCCGCCCGGCCCAGATTGCGGTAGTCCATGCGTTTCCCTCCTTCCAGTCCCCAAGTCTAGCACGGCGACGCGGCCCGCGGGAGAATGAAGCTGGCGAACCACACCCACCGCACCTCGAGGCGTCCTCCGAACGCCTCGTCGACAGCATCTGACGACGCGCGAGCCGAGATTTACCTCATTCTTCAGGGCGCCTCCTTGCTCGTCCACCACGCTTGCCCGCGGCTGGGACGCCCCATGTCGCCGTCTCTTAGCCGGTTACTCCACTACCACGTTCGCCGTCCAGGATCAGACGCGGAACTTCGATTCCGCATCCTCGCGCCGCCACCCCCCCACTATCCATCTCTCGCGGCAAGTGCCTGACTCCACGCTCCTGGCCGTAGAGGCGCACCATTGTGCGCCCCGGAGGGGCTGGGGTCACGGCCCTGGAGACCGTCCCACCGCCTCCGCTTCGCCATCGACCACCGCCGTCTCATCCGGCGCTAGATCGCGCCCCTGTCCCGCCGCCCGCGCGTAGAGCGGCAGCGCGGGCGCGAGCGCCAGCCCCGCCACCACAATCGCCGCCCGCAGCGACGCATTGCCGATCGCCCCGATGGCCGGCCCACCCGCAATCTGCCCGAGGGCATCCACCTGGCCGCTCATCGAGAGCACCGTCGCTCGCACCTCCGGATCGATCTGTTGCGTCAGCCACGCGGACTTCACCGGGCGCGCCGCGCCGCGCGCGAGCGCGTAGACCCAGTACGCGCCGAGCGCCACGACGAGATCAGGCGCCAGCCCAAACGCCACCATCCCCGCCACCGAGAGCGCCGTCATCCCACAGAGCGTCCAGGCCACGGCCCGATGGTGGCGCAGATCCAGCCGCCGCCGCACCACCTCAGTGGACACGAGCGCCAGCAGTGACGACACCGCGCTGATAATCCCAAACCACACGACCGGCCGCAGCGGACCCAGCGCCGGCAGGGTAATGTCGTGAAGCAGGTGCGGCGTCCAGAGCCGGTCGAACCCCTCGCTCGATAGGCCATAGAACGCCGCGATCACCAGGATGGTGAGCAGCACCGGTCGCCGCCGCACCGCCCTGGCGGCCTCGCGGAAGGTGATCCCCAGAGAGCCCCAGGTGGTCCGCCCAGCGCGCGGCGCCGGGTGGAAGCCCGTCTCCGGCATCGCCAGCGCCAGATAGCCCGCCAGCGCGACAATCGCCACGCCGCCCACGACCAGCGGCAGGTTCAGCCGCACGCTGGCCAGCGCCACACTGATCGCGACGCCCGCGAGCCCGGCGACCTCGGCCACTTGCGTGCTCCGGAGGAAGACGTGGCCCAGCCGCTCCTCCCCGACCTCGCCGGCGATCCACGCCTCCTGGGCGCCATCCGTCAGCGTGATGCCCGCGCCCCAGATCACCTGCGCGAGCAGGATCGTCTCAAATCGCGGAATCGCCCCCTCCAGGACGAAGCCCGCCCCGGTCAGCGCATAGCCCGCGATAACCGCCGCCCGGCGGCTGTAGCGGTCGGCCAGCACCCCCGTTGGCACCTGGCAGACGAAGCTCGTGGCCTCCAGCACGGTCCCAACGAGCACGAGCTGAAGTGGGTTCAGCCGCGCGGTCTGGGCCTGGTAGACCAGATTGGTCGTGACGATGGTGGCGAAGCATAGCGAGAACGCGCCTTGTAAGATGAGATAGACCCGATACGCGTCGCGTTGCCTCATGGGTCCTCATGTTCCACGACGGCGCGCGGCCGCCGCTTAGTCTCCCTCCGTGCCTGCGCCCAAACGGCATGGCACGGCCGTCCAGCGCACGGTTCAAAGTAACCGGGCGCGAGCGCGCAAAGGGGAGTGGCGTCTTCCATCTCAGCGAAGACGCGGAGGACCGCCGCCTGTCGTGTCGGCGGAGACTGGGCCACGCGGGCGCATTGTCCGCGCTGGGCGGGTTAGTCGGCGCCCGCCGTGAAGCTGTGGGCGTGAATGCGATCCATCGCGTCGTCGTTCATAGGCGCTGGCATGCCAGACCGTCCTTTCTGTGGACCGTGAGCAATGCGAACACAACACGGTGCCAGGCGCATTTTACGTTGCCAGATGCGGCTCGATCAAGGCGGCGGCTGCCCCGACTCAACGCTTCAACGCCGTCACAAAATCCGCGCCTGGGAACGCGGTGAATCGCCTGGGCCGCGTGTCTTCGGACGTGACCTGCGCGAAGCCGGCGTCCCGCACGAGCGCGGCCAGGACGTCCAGGTCGCTGCCGCAGGCATGGAGGCGCGCAGCCCGGCCCTGGCGGTCCCGCTGGCGCGGGAAGTCCGCGATCACCAGGCGCCCGCCGGGCTTGAGCACGCGGGCGATCTCGGCGAGGCTCTGGCGTTTAAGGCCGGCGGGCAAGTGATGCATCATCAGGGTCGCCAGCACCACCGCGAAGGTCCGATCGGGACAATCGAGCCGCTCGATCATCCCGGCCTGGAATTCGATGGGCGCACGGCGGCGGGCGGCTTTCGCGCGCGCCCGGGCGATCTGCTGAGCGCCCGGATCGACGCCCACCACGCGTCCGGTCCGGCCAACTTGCCGCCCGACGTCCAGCGCCAGTGTGCCTGTGCCGCGCGGTTTCCCGTGCCATCACCGCCGATGCTACAATACGAAACACATCGGCCAAGGAGGTGGAATCCGTGATGAGCGAACGTTTACGGGCCGTGATCGCCCAAGCTGAGCAGCTCTCTGATCAGGAACAAGAAGCCCTTGCGGCAGCCTGGGAAGAGATTCTCGAAGAGCGCGAATGGGAGCGCATTGTCGCGAAGCCCACGGTACGTGACGCGCTCCGGCGCATGGCCGCAGAAGCACGCGATCAGGATGCCGCTGGCGAGACGGAGGAAATTAGTGGAGACAGTTTCGTATGAGATCGCGTCGAACACAAGAGTTTCGCGCGCGATTCGCGAAGTTGCCCCCTTCCGCGCGGCATCAGGCGAACGAGGCATATCGGCTCTTTAGGCAGGATCCATTCCACCCAAGCTTGCGGTTCAAGGCGATTGATCCCGCCGATCCCACCATCTACTCCGCTCGCGTGGGTGCCCATTACCGCGCCGTGGGCACCCGGAAAACGGATGACCTCATCGTCTGGTACTGGATTGGCTCACACGCCGAATACGACAAACTCGGCTAGGATAATTGCCAATCCTCACCGCGGGCTACAAGCGGACCGCGGGTCTCGTTTTTTAACCCAGGTTGGATGCTCTCAGTCAGCGCGCCGCCGGACCCACTAGGCGATCGTGCGTTCGACTCAGCTCCAGACTGCCGTCACGAATCCCGCGCCCGGGAACGCGGAGAAGCGCCCTGGGCGCAGCGCCTCCGTCTCTACCTGGGAGAAGCCGGCGTCCCGCACGAGCGCGGTCAGGTCGTCCAGGTCGCTGCCGCAGGCGTGGAAGCGCGCCACCCGGCCCTGGCGGTCCCGCTGGCGCGGGAAGTCCGCGATCACCAGGCGCCCGCCGGGCTTGAGCACGCGGGCGATCTCGGCGAGACCCTGGCGTTTGAGGCTGGCGGGGAGGTGATGCATCATCAGGGTTGACAGCACCACGTCGAACGTCCCGTCCGCGAAGTCCAGCCGCTCGATCACGCCCGTCTGGAACTCGACGGGGACGTGGCGCCGCGCGGCCTTCGCGCGCGCCCGGGCGATCTGTGCCGCAGCGGGATCGACGCCCACCACGCGTCCGGCCCGGCCAACTTGCCGCCCGACGTCCAGCGCCAGTGTGCCCGTACCGCAGCCGACATCCAGCACCGCCTCACCGGGCTGAATCCGAGCCAGGTCAAGCGTCTTCCGTCGCATCACCCGCAACTGGCCGCGGAACATCAGGGTATCGCCGATCCACAGCGTCAGGTCATAGCGCCAGCCCTGGTCGAGGACCAGTCCGCGTGTCACCATGGACGGAGTCGTATCCGTAGCCGTGCTCGCATGATCATGCAGGTGGCGCATGAGCGCGTGCATAAGTATTGCTCTCCTTTGCTGAGTTGGTGGCCAGCCGATCTGGACCGCGCGACCGATTACCCCGATCGCGGCCCGGCTGCGGTCCAGGCAGGCGTCGACGCGGAGCTCCGTGGGCGGAATCGTCTACAACACGTCGGATATCTGTACATCCGTCGCTGATTGAAGTATGATGGATTCGTCACCCATGGTCAAGAATCAAAAGCCGCCGCCGCGTAGGATAAGCGACAGGAGTCCGAATCATGTCGATAAAGACGCCGCCAGAACACACCGATCTCCGAGTCAGGCGCACCCACAAACTGCTCTGGGAGGCGCTGATGGCGGAGCTTGCCGAGCGCCCGTTCGCGGAGATCAGCGTCACCGATATCTGCGACCGCGCCATGGTCCATCGCACGACGTTCTACAAGCACTATGACGATAAGTATGCCCTGCTCGAACAGGGCATGCGGCGCATGATCGACGCCTTGATGGCGGATGAGGAGCACCTGCCACCGAGTGCCTTTTCCGCGGACCATCCGCCGCCCTATTTCGTTCGTCTGTACGAGCAGGCGGCCCATCACCGACAGTTCTACAAGCTCATGGTGTGCGGCGAGGGCAATGCCCAATTTCAGCGCCTGGTCAAAGAGTACATTGCCCGCGTGGCCGCGGATCACCCACGCGCATCCCCCACCGCCAAACCGCATCTCGCCGTGGCCGCGGAGATGCACGCCCACTACGTCGCCGGCGCCGCCCTCAGCCTGCTCGCCTGGTGGCTCGACCACGACATGCCGTTCTCACCCCTTCGGATGGCCCAATACCTGATGTCGCCCCATGACACCGCCTCGTCGTCCCGGTGACGTTCGCACGGAAGCGGCCAGATCACGATAACGCGCCCTCGTGTGGCCACGCGCCGACCTACCATCCACGGAGCGGCACGTGCTGGTGACGTATTCACATAGCAACGCGAGGCCAGGCGAGCAATTCGCGTGGCCTCGCCTGGATCATTGGTGCACGTCGCGTCGTGCCGCGTCCCTCGCAAATCTCCCGCGGTCCCCAACCACCCCGCGCGGCGGCGCGGATTCCTCGCGTCCTTCAGGGCGCCTCCTTGCTGTGCCACCACGCCTGCCCCTGGCTGCCACCACTCGCGGTCCTGGCTCCCCCTCGCTGTCGCGCCCCGCTGTGCGCTTCCGCTCTCTTGCCCCCCTCGCTGTCGCAATGGCGAGGGAGACAGGGGGTGAGGACCCCAGCGGGCCGGGAGGTGAGGAGCCCCATTGGGGGCCGGGGGGTGAGGTCCGCTTCCTACCGCTCCGGCACCACCTGATGCGCCTGGAACGGATGCCGGCGCGCCTCGTCGGATGCCCGTGCCGCCTGCTCCGCCGCTGTCGGCCGCGCCT
>JANWHL010000150.1 GCA_025450405.1 Ktedonobacterales bacterium | reverse complement strand
GGACGTGGTGCCGTGGGCGGTCACGACATCTTCAAGAACCCGTAACCCGCACCGCGACGAACCCCTCGCCGGGGCGGTAATCCGGCGACTGGTGGCGAAAATAGGTGTTGTAAAGGTCCGCGTAGTGGCCGCCCTGGCGCAGCAGCTCCTCGTGGCTGCCCTCCTCGACGATCCGCCCCTTGCGCAGCACGACGATCCGGTCCGCCGTGCGCACCGTCGAGAGCCGGTGGGCGATCACGATCGCCGTCCGCCCGCGCAGCACCGTCTCGAGCCCCTCCTGGATCTGCGCCTCGGTCAGCGGGTCCACGCTGGCCGTCGCCTCGTCCAGGATGATGATTGCCGGGTCTTGCAGCAAGACCCGCGCGAGCGCAACCAGTTGCCGCTGGCCCATCGAAAGCCCCCGGCCCATCTCACTCACCGGCGTCTCTAGCCCCGCCGCGAGCGTGTCCAGCCAGTCGCCACCGCCTACCTGGCGTGCCACCGCCGCCACCTCCGCGTCGCTCGCCTCGGGTCGCCCGTAGCGGATGTTCTCCGCCACGGTCCCCGCGAAGAGGAAGGGTGTTTGCGGCACCACACCCAGCTGATGCCGGTACTGCGCCAGGTCGAGCGTCCGGATGTCGCGGTCGTCCACAAGCAGCTTGCCGCCCTGGAACTCATAGAACCGCGCCACCAGCTTGCCCAGCGTGGACTTCCCCGCGCCGGTATGGCCCACCAGCGCCACATTCTCGCCCGCGGTGATCGTCATGCCGAAGTCGCGCAGTACCTGCTCGCTCGCGCTGTAGCGGAAGTCGAGATGGCGGAACTCGATGCGTCCCGCCAGGCGCCCCACCGATTGGTGGTCGCTCTGCACCACCCGCGGCTCGGCGTCGATCAGCGCGAAGACCCGCTCGCTGGCGGCCAACCCCTGCTGGAACTGGCTCCAGAACGAGGCGATGCTGGTGAGCGGGAACCAGAAATAGGCCACCGCCTGCACAAAGAGGAACCACTCACCCGCCGAGACCCCATGGTTCAGGACGCTGAGGCCACCAAAGTAGACAATCACCGCCGTCCCGATGCCCGCCACCGTCGTCAGGATCGGGAAGATGGCGCTGAAGACCAGGCCCTGGCGCAGGGTCACTTCGTACGACTGGCGGTTCACGTCGCGGAACTCGTCGTAGATCGTCCGCTCCTGCCGGAAGCTCTTGGCGACCGAGATACCCGCGATGGTCTCCTGCACGGTCGCGTTCACGCGCGCCAGCGCCCGCCGCGCGCGCTGGGTGGTGGTCCGCGCGATGCGCCGGAACGCGAACGCGATGATGACGATCACCGGCGCGATCGCCAGCGCCAAGAGCGCCAGCCGGACATTGATAAAGAAGAGGACGGCGGCGATGAAAACGACGATCAGCACCTGGCTGAGCAGGTTCAGCACCAGTGTCACCACCGTGGCGAAGTCCTCGGTGTCGGACGTGACGCGGCTGACTACCTTGCCTGACGGGTTCTCGTCGTAGAAGGACATGTCGCGCTTCATGACCGCCCCGAAGGCGTCCAGCCGCAGGTGGAGCACCACATCGCCCACCGCGACGGCCGTGCGCGATTGGCGGAAGTAGTTAAAGACCCAGGCCAGCGCGCCCGCGACCAGGATGGCCGCGACGAGCAGACCGGCCGTCGCCAGCGAGCGCGACCGTGCCATGCCGTCGATGCCGCGCGCCAGCAGGACCGGCAGCGCCGTGTCCATCACCGAGGCGAGAACGATCATGATCGCGACGAAGAACATTGTCCCCAGGCGCGGCCGGAAGTAGCTCACGATGCGCGTCACCAGCGCGCGGTCCGAGTATGTGCGGTCATAGGCCTCCGCGTCCAGTCCGTCCATGATGAAGCCCATGGGTCAATCCTCCGTCAATCCTCTGAGCACACCGCGGTTAGATGCTTCGACGTCCATTCATGTATCCTGGGCATCCTTCGCGACCCCGGCGGTTACCTTCTTCGTATTTCCTCCGCGTCCTCTCCGCGTCCTCCGCGCTCTCGGCGGTTCATTCTTCTCTCCGCCCTCTCTGTGTGCCCCCAGTGGGGGACCCCAGCCCCCAGTGGGGGACCCCAGCCCCCAGTGGGGGACCCCGCCTCTGTGGTTCCATCCGATTCCCCTCATCCCGCCGCGCCGGCCTCCGCCGCGCGCGCTACTGGCAACGCCGGCTCGTAGTGCGAGAAGATGCGCCGATACGTCTCGCAGCGCTCCACCAGCTCGGCGTGCGTCCCCTGGTCGATGACCTCGCCCCCTTGCAGGACCAGGATCGTGTCCGCCCAGCGGATCTGCGAGAGTCGGTGCGTGATCAGGAACGTTGTCCGCCCGCGCAGCACGCGGCGGATGGCTTTCTGGATCTCGTCCTCGGTTGCGCTGTCGATCGCGCTGGTCGAGTCGTCGAGGATCAGGATGCGCGGGTTGGTGATGAGCGCGCGGGCGATTGCCAGCCGCTGGCGCTGTCCGCCCGAGAGCGTGACCCCGCGCTCGCCAACGACGGTCTCATAGCCATCGGCGAAGTCCCGGATGAAGCCGTCCGCCTGCGCCTCGCGCGCCGCCTCTTCGACCGCCGTGCGGTTGCTTTGCTGGCCGCGACTGAAGGCGATGTTCTCGGCGATCGAGCGCGAGAAGAGGAACACGTCTTGCTCGATGGTCGAGATCTGCGAGCGCAGCGCATTCAGGCTCCAGTCGCGCACATCCACGCCGTCCACCAGCACCCGTCCGCCGCTCGTGTCGTAGGTGCGGTTGACCAGTTGGGTGAGCGTCGTCTTGCCGGAGCCGGTCTGGCCCACGATGGCGATCGTCTGGCCGGGCGCGGCGCGGAAGGACACGTCGCGCAGGATCGGCGTGTCGCCGAAGCCGAAGGTGACGTGCTCGAAGACCACCTCGCCGGCGATCTGGCCCGCATGGCCGCCCTGATTCTCGTCGAGCTCGGTCTCCTCGGTCATCAGGCCGAGGATGCGGCGCGCGCCCGCCAGTCCGAGCTGGACTAGCGAGAACGTGAAGACCGACATGTCGCTGGGGTAGCGCAGCAGCCCCACGAGGCCGATATAGGCCACCAGGCCGCCGATCGAGAGCTGTCCGTGCGCGACCAGGTAGAGTCCGTGGAGGAATGCCAGCACCAGCGCCACGGCGAAGATCAGGCGCGGCAGGTAACGCGCCTGGATGCCGCCATTGCGGACGAAGAGATCGCGATAGCGCCGCGCGTTCGCGCTGAACTTCCCGCGCTCCCGATCCTCCTGCGCCGCCGACTTGACCACCTCGATGCCGGTGATGGTCTCTTCCAGCTCGGCGTTCATGATGCCGAAGCGCTCGCGCATGCCGCCAGCGACCGGGTTGAGCGCGCGGGTATAGCGCCGCAGCGCGATGGCGAAGCCGACCACGAAGAGCAGCGGCGCGAGCAGCAGCTGGACGTTTATCAGCCCGATGGCGATGATGGGGACGACCAGCGCCAGGCCGGAGTCCACAATTAGGTAGATGCCCGGATTGATCATCGCGTTGAGCTGGCGCACGTCGTTGGCCGCCCGCGCCATGATGTCGCCCACTCGCTGCCGGTTGTGGAACGTCTGGCTCTTGCCCAGGAGGCTCAGGTAGACCTCGTCGCGAGCGTCGCGCTCCAGCCGCTGGGCCAGCACTTCGCTCCCGAAGACACTGCCCGGTCCGAAGACGAAGCCGAGCAGGACCAGCCCCAGAATGCCCAGGGCAATGGTCAGCAGGCGGCCGGCATCTGGGTGAGGGCGCAGCACCTCATTGAAGGCGGCGCCCGTCAGCGACGGCTGCGCGGCGAGCAGGACATTGCCGACCACCGAGGCGCCCAGGAAAACGGCGACATAGCGTTTGTAGCGCAGCGTGTGCGAGAGGAGCCAGCGGACGGGGCCTCGCCGGTCATAGTGATACTCGTCCACCACGGTGAACTCGCGGTTGTCCACGTCCATGCCTCCCAACGACTCCCAAAAAACGCTAGTGACCCACAGCTCAGCCGGTCAAGCGATCCACGTCGCGGAATGTGCGCGAGGACACCCGCATCACCACCGGCCGGGAGCGTTGGTTGCACAGGAGAGAGGTTAGGGCAAACTAGCACAAATTTTCCAGGCCCTGGCCCACATGCCCTATCTAACCCGTTCTCTATGGTTCACCAATAGACGGTAGTGCTCGCCACTGGTCCTGGCGCCCGCAATTCGGACAGGATCACGGCGCGGGAGCCCTGGATGATGGGGGCATTGGTGGCCGGGGCACGAGTGGGCCGTCGCGCGCTCACGTGCGGTGGCGCCCGCCCGGCGCGTTCTCGCCCCGCCAGCGAGGTGCGCCCACCCCAGCGAGGTGCGCATCGCTGGGGTGGGCGTCCAGGTATCTCATGGCCGCCACTCACCGGATCGCCGGGCGCCGATCCAGATGTTCCACCCGCGGATCGTAGCGCCAGATCGGCACCGCGAGCCAAGGCCAGGGCGCACTGACGATCTCCGCCAGCGACGCGTCGCCGCACCAGTACTCCAGCCCATACCTGGTCGCCCGATGCCCGATGACCACCAGCGTCTTCCCCTCGTCGTCGGGCCAGCGGTCGCGCAGGAACGCGCCCACGCGCCGGACCACCATCTCCAGGCTCTCGCCGTTCGGAAACGGCTCGGTGATGCGCCGCGGGAACTCGGCCTCCACCTCCGCGACGGGGTGCTGGGTCAGGTCGCCATAGTCGTACTCGCGCAGCCGCGCATCCGGCAATATGGGCACGCCCCGCTCGCCGAAGGCGATCTCGGCGGTGGAGACCGCACGCCGGAGATCGGAGCAGTGGACGGCATCCAGCGGAATCGCCGCGTAGTGCTGGCCAAGTTCACGCGCCCGCTGGCGGCCGACCTCCGAGAGCGGCACGTCGGCGTGGCCGGACGCGCGTTGGGCCTCGTTGTCCACGCTGGTCATGTGCGGAGAATAGTAAAGAGTGAGCATGGCCGCTCTCCTGATGACGTGCGCGTCGTGCCGCGGCCTCGTGTATCACGTTCATGAGTAGTATAGGCGTGATGATCTCCCCGTGGATATCCCCGCGCGCCGTACGCGCGCCGTAGGGGAAGTTATTGGGAGCCGGGTCCTCCCCAGTTTCTGTCCTCAGTCCCGCTCTTCCCCTCTATGTCCTTATCTTTGACGTCCCTATCGTACCCAGCCGTCCGCCCGCTACCAGTTTTGACGCCCTTCCGCCCGCTGTGCTAGGATCGGAAGGCGCCGCGTGACCGCGCCACGACGGGCGCCAAGGAGATGACCATGGGCCGCAAGTCTGATCCCCGCGAACGGGAGAGTCTGCTGACCGAAGAGCGGTTCGAGCTGCTGCGGCCAGAGGCGTTGCTACGCGCGTTGGGGGTCCACGAGGGCGACACCGTGGCCGACATCGGCTGCGGGCCCGGCTTCTTTACCGTCCCCGCGGCCGAGATCGTCGGCGAGCACGGCCGTGTGCTGGCGGGCGACATCCAGGGCGAGATGCTGGCCGCCGCTCGATCGCGCGTGGTGGAGCGCGGCCTGACCAATGTGCGCATGGTCAAGACGAGCGACACCGAGGTGCCGCTGCCAGCGGGTTGCGCCGATCTGGTGCTGCTGGCCTTTACGCTCAGCGAGATCGGCCAGCGCGCGCGCTTCCTCCACCGCGTCGCCCGCGTGCTCAAGCCCGAGGGGCGGATTGTAGTCATTGAATGGCAGAAGCACGAGGAGGCCGACGGGCCCCCGCTGGCCGACCGCATCGGCCCCGAGGACGTGATCAAGGATGCCGAGGCCGCTGGCCTCCACCTGCGCGAGCAGCGCTCCCTCAACGAGCATCACTACGTTTGCATCTTCCTCACCCACCCTGCCTGAGCCTGCCTTCCCGCTATTCGCAGCTCAGCGCGCCGCCCCACTGTCTGGCGCGCCGCCTCCGTGCGCGGCCCCCGTGCGCGGCCCCCGTGCGCGGCCACCACGTGTGCCCGTTTGGGTGGCACCGGCGGGTACTACCGGCAACGCTCGGGCGCGGCGCGGCGTATAATAGGGAGATAACGCCGTGACTATGGCGTTGGATGTGGCGGCAACCACGAATGCGGTGCCCCCAGGTCCGGGTCGGGCATCTGTGGGCGCGGGAGACGGCGACTCCCCCCACATCCCCGCCCGGCCTCCGGTCCGCCACACCATCCGGGGCCCCGAAAGGAGCGACGAATGAACGTCTACGAGCAGCTGCTTTCCATCCGCGACCGGCTGGAGCAGAACGGCGCGCATGAGGACAGCATCACTCTGGTCGACAAATTCATTCAGCGGTCGGAACCTGAGCGCGACAGCGTGACGTCGGTGGCCCAGGTTGCCATGCTGCGGCATCTGCTGCGCCAGAAAGAGGCCCTGGACAGCGACGCGATCTACAATGACCTGCAGGAGCTCATGGACCAGTTCGACGCGCGCCGCGCCAGCGAAGACGCCGTCCGCCCCGCCTACGAAGACGACGAGCGCCACCCCAAGCCCCACAAGTTCTACAAGCAGCAGCGCGCCTGATCATCGGCGCTGAACATCCACATCTCCGCACTCTTCCCGACTCGCATCCGGAGCGTCTCGGCCCGCCCGCGTGGCGCCGTGGCGCTCCGATTGTTTCCGGAAGGCTCACGGCGTCAGCAGAGCGCGCAGCTTTCGGTCAGCGCCGTCGCGGCATGGATGGCATCTGGTGTCTTCAGGCCCGCGGCCGCAGGTAAGGCGGCCGCGCGTTCGAGCACGACTCGGGAGATGGGCACCATACGAACGTCGGGCGTGGTACCGAGAGCAGCGCGGTAGGTGCCCTCAAGGGCTGCATCGCCAGTCTTCAGCGGGCCAACCAGGACTTCCAACCACGTGAGCTCGCTCGTCACGACGGCGGAGCCTGAAACGCGGATAGCGCGCCAGAACGGATCGAGCAAGGCGCGGTAGGGGTCGATGCGCTCGCCGGTGTAGATGAAGGCGTAGGCATCCAGATAAGCGGCCCCACGGGATGGTACCGTCAGCGGTCCCACGAAGCGCGCTCCTCATTGATGTAGGCGTCCACCTCCTCGGCCGTCTTGAAGAGGCGATGACCTGGCAGGTGCTCGACGATGTCGATCACGTGCCCAGACTCGACTTGGGTCTCCGCCTCCTCTGGCTCAATGGAGACGCGCACACGCTGGCCCAGCGCGAGCCCCGGCACGGCCACATGGATCTGGCCGTCGGGCGCGACTGTCGCCTCGGCGTAGATTGGCGCTGCCAACTGATCGCTCTCCTCTCCAGTTAGCGGTATTCCCATGCCACACATTGTACGCCCGAGCTGGCCGGTGTCGCATCGGGGGCACCGGTAGGGCGGCTGGGCGTGCGTGGCGGCGGTATGGCGTGGCGGTGCGCGGCACCTGTAGCACCTGTAGCGTGTGCCGACCTGGCGCGCGATCACGAGCCATGCCACACTGCCAACCAAGAGAGGGGGACGCGAACATGGTCGACGAATTGCGCGTCGCTATCGAACACGCATTGCGGCGGCCCGATGAGGTTCAGCGCCAGATCGCGGAAATGATGGAATCGCAACTGGAGGAGCAAGAGTGGGACGCGCTGGTGAGCACACCAGAGTCCCAGGCGTTCCTCGCGCGCCTCTCGCGGGAGATTGACGAACAGCAATGCGTCTAAGCTCATTCCTGGCCGAAGAAACCCTTCAGGATCTCCGCCCGTGCCGGCACGCGCCGCTCCTCCATGGCCCGGAGCACCACCACGCCATCGTAGGGCGCCGCGCGCCGCGTCAGCGTGTAGCCCTCCGCCCCGTCTGTCTCCAGCACGACGAAGCGCGCCACCGGCCCCACGTAGCGCTTGAAGTCCATGAAGCAGCCCAGGGGGCCCGCGTTCACATAGCGGGCGCGCCCCGTCAGGTCCGACTCCACGTGGTCGTGGCCGTAGAAGACAATGCGCCCCTGGCGCCGCGCGAAGATGGTGTCCAGCGCGCCGACCTCGGGCGGGAACACCACGTGCGCGAACCCTTGCGCGCTCGCGGGCGAATCGGTCGCCAACCACCGGTCTTCATCGCTCAGTCCATAGTGCAGGAAGCTCGCCGGCACGCCATCGAGTGTATCCTCGCGCACGAACGGCCACTCGGCCACCGCCGCGCGCATCTTGCCATCTAGCTGGTCGTGGGTCCACTTCTGGTGCTCCAGCTGGTCCGCGCCGTACGGCCAGGGATCCGGCATCCCGAAGGCGAACCACGCGTCGTGGTTCCCCGACACAAACCGCATCCCCGGCGTCGCGAGCAGCAGCCCCAGCGTCTCCGCCGGGAACGGCCCGATCCCGATCGCGTCCCCCAGGTGGTAGATCGCGTCGCACCCCAGCTCGCCAATGGCCGCCAGCGCCGAGCGCAGCGCAGGCAGATTCGCATGTATATCCGTCATGATCGCCACGCGCATCGCCCTCTCCCTCCGCTATGCCCTCAGTTTCCTCATGGTGAAATTTCCGGTCCCCGCCACAGTATAGCGCGGCTTCGATTGACGAATCCTCCCGAGCATGGTACAGTATAGGTCAGATGTTCCATAGCGCCGCGGGACGTGCCAGAACCGACCGCCGAGTGCCAGATCAGCAGCAGATCGCGAGGGCCGGAGAGATGACGACCACCACCACCAGGATCAGCAAGCCGCGCACGCCGCGCCAGGCACGCAAGATGAACGACACGCAGGCCGCCATCCTCAACACGATTCGCTTGGCCGCGCGGGCGGGGGATCCGCCGCCGACCGTCCGCGAGGTCGCCCATCGCATCGGCAAGCGCTCGAGCGGGCAGATCGCCTACCACCTGAATGCGCTGGTGGAGAAGGGTTACCTGACCCACGATGACGGCGCCAGCCGTGGCTACCGGCTGACGGAGCGGCCAGGCGTCGCGATCCTTGGGCGCATCGCCGCCGGCGAGCCGCTTGACCTCTTCGACGACGGCGAGGATCGCACGCTGGATCTCGCGACGCACGTGCGCGCCAAGCCTGAGGAATACGCGTTGCTGGTCCGCGGCGATTCGATGATCGAGGACCGCATCTTCGACGGCGACTACGTGCTGGTGCGGCCGGATGGCGAAGCCCGGGAAGGCGCCATCGTCGTGGCCGTGCATCTGGCCGCGGACGCCGAGGCCGGCGCCGCCACGGTGAAACGCTTCCGCCCCGAGCCTGGCGGCATCTGCCTCCAGCCGGCGAACTCGGCGATGGCGCCCATCCACGTGGATGCCGCGACCTGGGCGCGCGAGTGGACGATCCAGGGCACCGTCACCGCCGTCTATCGCCCGTGCCCTGTCCGCGCCACCAAGTAGTCCCTCCCGCTCCCTGGCGCTACCACGACCAGTTCGTGGGGCGCCTCTTTGCGTGAGTCATACCACTTCGTGGTAAATCGTGGCGGTTTCCAGGCGGTTGAAACCGCGGCTGGAAGCCTCCGGCTACGAAGGCCACCTGCGTGGCCCAGGCGGAAATGGTATCACTGGCCGGAAGCGACGCCTCGACATAACCGAATCACGCACGCATGTTCACGTGTGCGGAGCCCGGCCCATCATGCGCTCGCTCGTCCGCTCGCTCGTCCTGAGGTCCGTTCCCTACCTGGTGGGCCGCCCCCGTCGCGATGACCGCTGGCACTCGCGCGTCACCTGGGCGTAAGATCGAGCGTGTACCTTCAATGGATGCGACACGGAGCGGCCGACACGGGCTCGAGATCGTCTTCTCCCACCGACCCTCCCTGTCCTCAGTTTCCTCTTTGTGCGTTTCTCTGGTCCGTCTCCGTCTCCCTTCCCAGGAGAAGGGTCGCGGCGGTGGTCCTTGCGATGGAGGATGATGACGATGACGAGCGAACAGCGGAGTGAGACGGCCACGTTCGGCGCCGGCTGCTTCTGGGGTGTGGAAGCCGCGTTCCGGCAGATTCCAGGCGTGCTGGCCACCACCGTGGGCTATGAGGGCGGACGCACTGAGGACCCGACCTACCGGGACGTCTGCTCCCACACGACCGGGCACGCCGAGGTGGTCCAGGTCGAATACGACCCCGCCCGCGTCGCCTATGACCAATTGCTCAACGTCTTCTGGGACGAGCACGATCCCACCCAGCTGAACCGCCAGGGGCCGGACGTCGGCGACCAGTACCGTTCCGTGGTCTTCTACCACAGCCCCGAGCAGCGCGCCGCCGCCGAAGCCTCGAAGGCCGCGCAAGCGGCGTCGGGCCGCCACCGCAAGCCGATCGTAACGCAAATTGTGCCCGCGGAGACGTTCTACCAGGCGGAGGACTACCACCAGCAATACCTCGAGAAGCGCGGCCTCTCGACGTGCCGGATCGGGTAGCCCGCTCCTCATCGTGTCACGACATTGTCGAGCGGCAGGTAAAGCGGCGGAGAGACCGATCCCAGGTCCGCGCCGATCCGCCGCATCAGGGGCACCACGACCTCATCGGAAAACCGCTCGAACGCCTCGCGCGACTCCCAAATCTCGGTGACGTGGTAGCCGCCCGGGATCGGTCCCGACGCGTGCGCGATGAATCCGGGGGCCGTCCGGGCGCGCTCGTTCACCACCGCGGCGACGGCCGCGGCCTGCTCCGCGCTGAACCCGGGGAGCGCCTGTCGCATCTCGATAGCCATACGATCTCCTCCCGCCGTGTGGTTCCCCCGGTCTCCGAGGGCACCCTTCGTACCCCGAGCGCGGGGATTTCAGATCCCCTCGGCGTGCGTGCGCGCCCCAACGGAGCGGGCACGAAATCGTCAGGGATGTCGGCCACCGCGTGCGCAGTGGCTGGCAAGTCGTGCGCGTATACGTCCCAACTCATGCCTGATCCCCACCGCCCCCCGTAAGCATTGGGCGGCAACGCGCCGCGGACATGCGCATCGGTCAGTGTTCGTTAGCGCAGCAACGTGCCGGCCGCACGTGCGGCGAACGTGAAGAGTGGGCCGGGGACGATGCCCAGCGCGATCGTCAGGATCGTGGCGATGGCCAGCGCCACGCCGGCCGCCCAGGCCACCGGCGCGGGCACGTTGGCCACGGCGGGAGACTTGGCGGGAGACTTGGCGGCCGCCGCGGCTGACCCCGTGGCGGCCGCGGGTGATGCCGGAGCCGCCAGGGCAACGGCCGTCGCGGAGGCGGCTGTGCCGCCGGCGCTCGTGGCGGCGACGGCGGGCGCACCGGCCGGGCGCGCGGGTCCGCCGGTGGCGCGCCTTGTGGTGGACGCCACGATTACTCCACCGGCAAGCGCGGCGGGACTTTCAGCGAAGTACATCGCCCAGATCACGCGCAGGTAATAGAACATGCCCAGCACGCTCGCCGCCAGCCCAATGATGGCCAGCTCGGTGTGGCCACCCACGATCGCCGCGTAGAAGATGTCCCACTTGGCGATGAAGCCCGCCGACGGCGGGACCCCCGCCAGCGCGAAGAGGCAGACGGCCAGCGCCGCCGCCAGCGCGGGGCGCCGGCGCCCCAGACCCGCGTAATCCTCGAGCCCCGTCCCCTGCCCGTCGCGGCGCTCCAGCACCAGCACCACACCGAACGCGCCGATGTTCATGACGGCGTAGCTGGCGAGGTAGACGAGGACCGCGGCGTAGCCGAGCGCCGTCCCCACGACGACGCCGACGAGGATGTAGCCGGCGTGGGCGACGCTGGAGTACGCCAGCAGCCGCTTCACATCGGTCTGGGTCACCGCCAGCAGATTCCCACCGATCAGCGTCAGCACGGCGACCGCCCAGAGGATCGGCTGCCACTCGGCCCGCGCGGCCGGCAGCGCGAAGAGGAAGACGCGACCCATCGCGACGAAGGCCGCCACCTTGGTGCCGACCGACATGAACGCGGTCACGGTCGTCGGCGCGCCGACGTAAACGTCCGGGGTCCATGCCTGGAACGGGATCGCCGAGACCTTGAAGCAGAAGCCGACGGCCAGCAGCGCCAGCGCGGCGATCAGCATCGGACCAAAGCCGCTCGTCAGGCGGAAGGGATGCGTCGTGAGGAAGCCGCGGATGCCGGCGAGCGCGGTCTGGCCGGTCGAGCCGTAGACCAGCGCCATGCCGTAGAGCAGGAAGGCCGAGGCGAAGGAGCTGAGCAGGAAGTACTTCATGCCGGCTTCCTGCGAGCGGAAGCGCTGGGCGAGGTAGGCGCAGAGGATGTAGAGCGCGAGGGAGAAGACTTCGAGCGCCACGAAGATCGTCATCAGGTTGGTGGCTGAGGCCATCAGCATCATGCCAGCCGTGGCCAGCAGCAGCAGCGCGTAGTACTCGCCATGCTGGGTCACCCCCTGGCGCGCGAGATAATCCGGCGAGAACAGCAGCGCGAGGCCACAGGCGAAGAGGATCACGCAGTCGGCCAGCAGGGCGACCTGATCCGAGCTGACCATGTGGAAGAACGCCTCGCCGGTCTCGCCGTTGGCGAGCAGCAGGCCCACGGCCACGCCTGCCCCGATAACCCCAAGCAGCCCGATGACCGCGAGCCACGCGTGCCGCCGCGCCGGCACCACCAGATCGGCCAGCAGCACGACCAGGGCGGCGGCGGCGACCACCAGCTCGGGCGCGATGCGCACCCAGTCGGTCGCGTTGGGGGTGAACGAGAATTCCATGCGTGCCTCGCGGTCTCTACCTGTCCCTATCGGTCGCCACCGGCCACTAGCGTAAGGTCATCACCACCACTCCAACCGGCTCCCCTCTCCCCGTGGGAGAGGGGTTGGGGTCCCCCACTGGGGGCTGGGGGTGAGGTCCGTCCCTCTGCGTCCTCTGCGTCCTCATGGTGAACACCTCCGTCGTCCCCCGATTCGCCTCGCCGCGCGTGAGCGGAATGGCGGCCGCGGTCCGCGCGTTGGCGGCGGTGAGGATGCCGGTGACGGTGGTTTCCATGCGCGTCGTGAGGATCGCCGGCTGGACGCCGAGATAGAAGATCAGCAGGATCAGCGGCAGCAGCACCAGCGCCTCGCCCACGCGCAGGTCCCCACTGGCCGCCCCCGCCCGGCGCTTGGCCACCGCCGCCGCCACCGGACCCGCGGTCACCAGCGAACCCTCCGTCGTGTTCTGGAAGAAGCGCAGCATGTACCAGGCGGCGGGGATCACTACCGCCGTCGCCAGGATCCCCGCCACCAGGTTGGCGCGGAAGGCTCCCAGGAAGGCCAGGAACTCGCCGGCGAAGCTGTTCAGGCCGGGCAGCCCCAGCGCCGAGAGCGCGGCGATCAGAAACACCGTGGCCAGCCAGGGCCAGCGCGCCGCCAGCCCGCCAAAGCGTGTCAGGTCGCGGGTGCCGGCGCGGGCGGCGATCCACCCGGCGATGAGGAACAGCGCGGCGATCACGATGCCGTGGTTGACCATCTGGAGGACCGCGCCCTCCAGTCCCTGCGCGTTGAAGGCGAACACCGCCAGCACGATCACGCCCATGTGGCTGAGGCTCACATAAGCCAGCAGCCTCAGGAAGTCGGTCTGGACGAGCGCCATCAGCGCGAAATAGAGGATGCCGACCACCGAGAGGACGATCATCAGCGGCTGGAGGAGGTGCGCGCCCTGGGGGAAGAGCGGCAGCGTGAAGCGGAGGAAGCCGTAGGTGCCCGTCTTAGCCATTACCCCGGCGATGAGGACGACCACCGGCACCGGCGCCTCAGAGTACGTGTCTGGCGCCCAGCTGTGGAGCGGGAATAGGCCGGATTTGACGGCGAAGGCGGCGAAGAACGCCAGGAAGAGCGGCACCTGCGCGCTCACCGGCATCTTCGCGGCCGCCGCCACCAGTTCGCCCAGGTCCAGGCTATAGGGCCGGCCGGTGCTGGCGCTGGCGACCGCCCCGGTGGCGATCACGCCGACGAGCATGAGCAGCGAGCCCGCCGCCGTGTAGATCACGAACTTGATGGCGGCGTAGGTCCGCCGCGGCCCGCCATAGATACCCACCAGCAGGTAGGCGGGGACCAGCATCAGCTCCCAGAAGACGTAGAAGAGGAAGAGATTGGTCGCCAGGAAGACGCCCTGCATGCCGGTTGCCAGCAGCAGCAGGAGGGCGAGGTACTGGCGGGGCCGCTCGCTGGTCCGCACCAGCCCGAACGAGGCGGCCACCGCGACCACGGTCAGCAGGGCGTTCAGCCCCACCAGCATCAGGCTCACGCCGTCCAGCCCCAGCGCGTACGTAATGCCGAAGCCGGGGATCCATGGCTGCGCCTCGTGGAACTGGAAGCCGCTCAGGCCGGCATCGAAGGCCACGAAGAGGGCGATCGCCAGCGCGAGGTCGGCGAGCGCGCAGAGCAGCGCCCAGCCCCAGGCCCACTGGCGCGGCAGCGCCAGCGCGCCGGCCACGCCCAGCAGCGGCAGGAAGAGGACGATCGTCAGCGCGGGGAACGAGCTCATAGCGGTCTCACCCACCAACCCGAATCACGAAAATGACGAAATAGAGCAGCAGCGCCGCCGCGCCCAGCAGGATGCCCAGCGCGTAGTTGCGGACGTAGCCGGTTTGCAGCGTGCGCAGGCCCCGGCTGGTGCGCCCAAAGGCCCAGGCGAGGCCGCGGCTGCCGCCATCCAGCGCGCCGCCCTCGATCGCGCTGGAGGCGAGCGCGCTGATCCAGACGATCGGGCGGACAATGGCGCGGTCGTAGATGGCGTCCACGTACCAGCGATTGGCCAGGAAGGCCATCAGCGGGCCGCGCGAGGGCGCGAAGCGCGGCTGCCGCGCGCCGTAGCCGGTCCAGGCGATGGCCATGCCCAGCAGCGCGCAGGCGAGGCTCAGCACCATCGAGATCCACATGGTCACCGACCCCACGGGCAGGCCGACCGGGACGCCGGTGACCGGCGCCAGCAGGCCGCCGATCAGGTCTTTCCAGGGAGTGCCGTAGAAGCCGCCGGCGAACGAAAGCACAGCCAGGATCACCATCGGGACGGTCATCACCAGGCCCACCTC
>JANWHL010000149.1 GCA_025450405.1 Ktedonobacterales bacterium | reverse complement strand
GGTCGCTGCTGGTTGTGGACTGCGGATCGGTGTTCACCAAGGTGGCCCTCCTGGGCATGGTGGATGGCCGCTACCGCATGCTCGCACGGAGCCAGGTTCCAACCACGATCGTCCCGCCCCATGCTGACGTCATGCGCGGCATCCTCGCTGGCGTCGCCGAGGTGGAGCACGGCAGCGCGCGCGCCATTGTGCGCGATGGAAGCATCATCACACCGGAGCGAGATAACGGTGACGGTGTAGATGGTGTGGCCGTGACTGTCAGCGCGGGCGGCCCGGTGCACTTGCTGATGGCAGGCCCGGGCCGCGACGCGCTGGCGGCGCTTGTGCACCGCGCGGCGGGCGGACTCTTCGTGTCGCTCGACCCACTCCCACTCGATGTGGCGCCACCGAGTTTCGGCGGGGCGCGTGGCGATTGGGAGCGTCAGGTCGCCGTCGCGCGTGCGCAGCATCCGCATGGCGTGCTGGTTGTGGGCCCATCGGTCGAAGGCCAGCGCGGCCGGCCCGACCTGGATGAAACTGGGCGCATCGTCGCGGCATGGATCGACGCGCTACGTACGCAGCCGAGTGATGTTCCATACGGGGAAATCGCCGTCCTGTTCGCCGGCTCGCCGCCAGATGCGGCACGGTTGCGCGCATCGCTGGGCGGCCACGCCACCACGGTGGAGGTTGGATCGCTGGCGCCAACGACCCTCGCGCCGCTAAGCCAGGCAATCGCCGGGCTGTATGAAAGCAGCGTGCTGCGCGGCATTCCCGGATACGAAGGGCTGCGCGCCCTGAGCCGGGTTCCTCTCTCCGGGACGGTCAGCTCACTGGCTGGCATCGCGCGATATCTCAGCCAACACTATCAGCTCAACGTGGTCGGTGTGGATGTCGGGGCGAACTCGACGATGCTCGTGGGCGCCACGGCCCAGGGTGGCTTCATGCCGGCGTCGCACCCTGGGGCGGGCGTCGGTCCGGGCGCGGGAGCAGTGCTCCGGGCGGTTGGGGCGGCGAATGTGCTGCGGTGGCTGCCCGAAACCCTGGACGAAGCCGAGCTGCGCGAGTACGTGCTTGGGCGCATGCTGCGCCGCGGGATGCTGCCATCGTCCAATCGCGAGCTGGAAATCGAATACGCGCTGGCTCGCGAAGCCATCCAACTCGCGCTGCGGGCGCCAGGATCCACGCTCGCCGGCATGCATCCCGTTGATGTCTTGCTGGGGAGTGGCGGGACGCTGGCGCATGCGCCAAGCCCCGTGCGGGCCGCCATGGTCCTGCTCGATGCCGTGCAGCCGCGCGGGATCACGTCACTGGCGCTCGATGTCGCACAATTGGGTGGCATGCTCGGCGGCCTTGCCGCGATTGATCCGACGGCGGCGGGGCAGATCGCCGAGGGCGACACGGTGCGGGTCCAGCTGGCTTCAGTGGTCTCGACTTTTGGATCGGTGCCTGAGGGACAGCCCGCCGTGCGGGTCATTCTGGAGCACGGCGACGGCCAGCGTCAAACGCTCGATGTCGCGCATGGGGCGCTGGCGCGGCTGCCGCTGCACCCAGGTGAGCGAGCGCTCCTCTCGCTCGTGCCGGCGCCAACGGTGGATGTGGGCCTTGGCGCCGGCCAGCAAGCGCGCGCGAGTGAGCCGCTGGATGGAAGTTTGCTCGGCTTGATCGTGGACGCGCGCGGACGCCCCCTGGTGCTCCCGCGCACCGAAGAGGCGCGCGTTGCCAGGATCCGCGAGTGGCGTCAGGCGCTGGGCATACTGAGCTGAAGGCGTTCAACTCCGGCGCCATGAACTGGTGAAGGGGCCACGATACTATAGGTGGGCGGGGCATGGAGTGTCTGTTCTGGTGAGGGTGGAGGCGTCGCGATGGATTATCCACTGGGCTGGCCGATTATTCCGGCGGCACTGGTACGGCGGCAGTACGGGCTGACCGGTGGGGCGACGGCCACGGTGGGAGTAGGTGATCAGGTGCGCGCGGACCAGGTGGTCGCGGAACGGCCGGGCCCCAATGGCGAGCGCGTCCCCATCCTCAGCGGCATTGCCGGCCGCGTGAGCCAGCTCGCCCCCGGCCGGTCACTGACCGTCGAGGGCCCGGCGACCGTGGTGCAGGGATTGGTGGGGCTGGGCGGGGTGACCGCCGGACCGCTGCATTTTCTCCCGCGCGGTGAGTCGCTGGCCGTAGTGCCCCTGCCACCGGGCGTGATTATCGTCTTCCCGGGCCGCCTCCCGCTGACGTTGCTGCAGCGCGCGGCGGCGGGCCAGGTGGCCGGCATCATCGCGGGGAGCGTGGCGGCGCGCGAGCTTGAGGCCTTTACGCGGACAGACATGACGGCGGCGCTCGACGGCCTTGTGCCCGATCTGGCCAGGCTGCCCTTAACGCTCGTCTTTACCGAGGGCATCGGGTCATTCGCCATGGATCTGGTGGTCTTTCAGATGCTGGCGCAGCGGGCGGGCGAGGTGGCGCTGTTGAACGGGGCCACTAATCCGCATCGCAACGCCCGGCCGGAGCTTCTGCTGCCGCTGCCACCCGGGACCAAGACCGTGTCGCCGCCCCTGGACGATACAATTGCGTTGGGCGCGCGCATCCGCATGATTGCGGGTCCAAAGCGCGGTGCGCGCGGCGAAGTGGTCCATCTCTTCGAGCATCAGCAGCACGTCGATCCCGGCCTGCTTGTGGCCGCGGCGCGCGTGCGGCTAGAAGATGGCAGCGGCGCCGTGGTGCCCGTCGGCTTTCTCGAACGCGTGGGGTAACCGTCCGGGTCAGCACAGCCAGTTCTCATCATCTGATGGGCGGCGACTTGGGTGTGGCGCGCGCGGCGCGGGCATGGGTGGCGCGTACCGCTCTGCCGCTGGTGGGGTCGCGGCCGCGCCATTGGCCGGCGCGGCATTGGTGGGGGCGCCGTTCGTGGGTGGCCAGGTGAACGTCGGGTCCGGGAGCAAGCCAGAGCCACCTGGCGGGTCGTAGAAGTCGGGAACGGACGGTCCACCGCCCCCCAACGCGCGCGATGAGCGCTGACCGGCTTCGCGCGCCCGCTCCACGACCTCGATCGCCTGCCGGTCCTTGCCCCAGCTGGCCAGGAGGGCCGCGCCAGTGGCGATCCCCATCGCGACCACGGCCGCCCCAAGCATCAGCACCACCGACGCGCCGATCCACCCCAGAACGCCCAGGGCGCGGATGACCGGCCCAAGATCGACACCCAACACGTGAGATCGGGCGGCGAGAGCCGGCACGGAGCGAGCGCCCGCCACGATGATGGAGATGACCAGCCCCGCGAGCGCGAGGCTACACGTGATGCCCCCTGAGCGCAACCCGGCTTCGAGTTGGCGCCCGTACCAGGTGCGTGGCAGCCACTTGGCCATGGCCAGCCCACCGAGCATGGCGACGAGGCCGAGCAGGACCAGGGCCCCGAGCCCCACCATTGGCTGGGCAAGCGCGAGCGCCACGGCACCGAGAAGGCCCACACTCGCGCCAACGCGAGCATAAACCGGTAGGGCCACGCGCATCGCCACACCACCCCTCCCATCGGCCGCGGTCACCATGCGGCCCGGCCCGCTCAGCGTTCCAATTGCTTGGCGATGATCAAGCGCTGGACCTCGCTCGTCCCCTCGCCGATCTCATGGACTTTAACATTGCGCCAATAGCGCGACACGGGGTACTCATCCATAAAGCCGTAGCCGCCGTGGATCTGGACCGCCTGATCGGCGCAGCGTTTGGCCGTCTCCGACGCGAAGAGCTTGGCCATGGAAGCTTCCCGGGTATAGGGACGCTCGTGAACATGTAGCCACGCGGCCTTGTAATACATCAAACGCGCGAGCTCGACCTCGGTGGCCATATCGGCCAATTTGAACTGGATGGCCTGGAAGCGGGCGATGGGCTGGCCAAACTGCTGGCGTTCGTGAGCGTACTTGAGCGATTCGTCGAGGCAGGCCTGGGCGAGGCCCACGGACATCGAGGCGATGGCGACACGCCCGGCGTCGAGGATGCGCATAAACTGGCTGAACCCGTCACCACGCTTGCCGAGGATGTTTTCCTCCGGCACCTGGCAATCCTCGAAGGAGAGCGGACGGGTGTCAGAGGCGCGCCAGCCCATCTTGTGGTAGGCGTTGCCGATCACGTAGCCGGGAGTGTCGCGCGGGACGATCAAGTTGGTGATCTCGCTGTGGCCGTCGGGCTGGGTGCCGGTGACAGCGGTGATAGTGACGCCGCCGGTCATGGCGGTACCGGCGTTGGTGATGAAGGCCTTGGCGCCATTGATGTGCCAGCGGCCAGCGCGGAGCTCGGCGCGCGTCTGGGTGCCGGCGGAATCAGATCCGGCCCCCGGCTCGGTCAGGCCAAAAGCCCAGAGTCGCTCGCCGCGCGCAAGCGGGACCAGATAACGTTGCTTCTGTTCGTCGGTGCCGAAGAGGTAGAACGGTGTGGCGCCAAGCGAGGTGTGGGCCTCCATGGTGATGGCGATGGCGGCATCGCCACGGCCGATCTCTTCGAGGGCGATGCAGTAGGCCAGGAAATCAGCGCCCGCCCCGCCATACTCCTCAGGGAACGGGAGACCTAGAAGACCCAACTCGCCCATCTTGCGCACGAGGTCAATCGGGAACTCGCCGGTGCGGTCCAACTCCTCGGCGCGCGGCTTGATCTCTTCCTCGGCAAACTCGCGGCACATGTCGCGGATCATCTGTTGCTCGTCGCTGAGCGTGAAATCCATGGCGTTTGCCCTTCGTGAGTCCGTCGCGGAGCGTGGTGTGATGGCGCCGGAAAAGCTTCCAGTGCCGAGATCCAGCGCCCACGGATTATACCATAGCCCGGGCGGCCGGGCGGGCACTGGATCGAGGCACACGAGGCGGATATGGGCGACGGCTCTATCTGTGGCCGCATCTCGGCGTGGGAGCCGGTAGTCCGGTTCATGCTACGGTATGGGGGTACCAGCCAGCGAATCGATGGTGTGGAAGCGGCGGAGCGCGTCAAGGCGAGCGACGTCGGCACGTGGGTGCGTCTGGAACACCGCGGAGCTGTGAGCGCGTCGGGCCAGAGATAATGGAGGTCATAGGATGGTCGAGGATCCGCTCGAGCGAGTGCGCGCGATCTGTCTCGCACTGCCTGAGGCGGTCGAGCACAAGGGCGGCGTGGGCAGCCCGTCGTTCACGGTGCGCGCGAAAATCTTCGCGATGCGGCACCCGGATGGCGTCCACGGGAGTCGCTCGTCGCTCTGGGTGAAGGCGCCGCGCGGCCTGCAAGACGTGCTGGTGCGTTCTGACCCCAAGCGGTACTTTGTGCCACCGTACGTCGGCCACCACGGTTGGGTCGGCATCTATCTCGACGTGGCACTGGATTGGGACGAGATGGCCGGACTCATTGAGGATAGCTACCGGATGACGGCACCAAAGCGCCTCGCCGCGCGGATCAATCAACCCGGCAAGGCGCCATAAGCTCCACGGAGCCCCATTACTCCACGCCGATGTCCCACGCCTGTTCGAGGTCTTCGCGCGAGTATGCCTTGAAGGCCATCAGCGTCTGTGTCCTGGTAATCCCCTCGATGGCGACCATGCGCCCAGTCACGACGTCGGCCAACTCTTCGTAGTTAGCGAGGCGCAAGATGGCCACGAGATCATATTCGCCAGTGACGGAGTAGACCTCGGCGACGCCCGGGACCGCCAGCAGTGCCTGCGCGGTCTCGTTGATGGCGGACCGCTGGACGTTGATCAGCACCAGCGCGGTGAGCATGGCGCGCCTCCTCGTAGGCGATGCCCGCATGGCGGCCGGCCGGCGGCGCCGATTGTCGTCCATGCGCGGACAACGTGTCGGACCCATGATACAACGCGGCGCCGAACAGGCGCGCGGGAAACGACCGCGAGTGGTCTCCGCGGGGATGTATACTGATGTGACACCAGTTTGGCGGCGTAGGGAGGGATAGCAATGTCTCACGCGGTGCGGCTCTTCGACGAAACCTATCGGGTAATGCGCGAGCTCACCGACGACCACGGTCAGTCTCCCGAAGAGTTGGTTGCCGCCTTGCTCGCCGACGCCTGGGAGCGGGAGTGCGCGGGCTATGACGCCGCGTTCCACGCCGATCCGGGTTGGCTGGCCACGGCCGACGAGGTCGCCACAGACCCCACCGAGCCTGTCCACGAGGGCTCGACCTATCCCTCAACCGAGACGCTGTTTCGCGCACTGGGCGCTGGCGAGAACGATCTGGAGGCGGCGCGGCGGCTTGACCGCGAAGACCCAGGTGCGTCCTGATGCCGACGTATGACGTCGATCCGCGGTTCTGGCAAGACTGGGCACATCTCACTGACCAGGAGCGGTAGGCGTTCCTTGGCGCCATGCGGCAGATGGTGGCTGCCCGGCGGCCGTTCCGCGCGGGCCTGCGCGTGAAGGGCTACCAGGGTCGCACGGGCGTATTCGAGATGACGTGGGCCAGAGACGGGCGCGAGCTCTTCCGCTATGGAAGCTCGCCGCGCGGCGCCGAGGCCCACATCATCTGGCTGCGCATTGGGACACACGATATTCTCAGGCGCCCGTGATCCCCGCCGTGGGCAACCACGAGCGAAGATCCGGTCGGGAGCGCGTGGCCGGTTCTTCGCGCGGACTAGCGAAGACCTTGGACGCTGTGGCACGCGCCGCCGTTATTCCACCAGCGCTTTCGCGCGGTCGCGCAGCTCGCGGCGGAGCACCTTGCCGGTGTTGTTCTTGGGCAGCTCGTCCAGGAAGACGACGCGCCGCGGACACTTAAAGACGGCAATGCGCTCGCGGCAGAAGTCGATGATGTCCTGCTCGGTCGCGGTCTGGCCCGGCTTGAGGACGACGAAGGCCATCACCGATTCGCCCTGGTACGGGTCTGGATACTGGACGACGGCGGCATCGGCGACGGCGGGGTGCTGGAAGAGCGTCTCCTCCACCTCGCGCGGATACACATTGAAGCCCGAGACATTGATCATGTCCTTGAGCCGGTCCACGATGGAGAAGTAGCCGTCGTCGTCGCGGGTGGCGAGGTCACCGGTGTGTAGCCAGCCGCCGCGCAGCGTCTCGGCGGTGGCCTCGGGCTTGTTCCAGTAGCCCAGCATGATGTTCGGGCCACGGCAGATCAGCTCGCCCTGATGCCCGTTCGGCACCTCATTGCTCGCCTCGTCGATGACTTTGACCTCCACGCCTGGGATGGCCGGGCCGACCGTGCCAGGCTTGACGACCGGGCCAGCGGCATTGGTGGTGACGACCGGAGAGGCCTCGGTCAGCCCATAGCCTTCACTGACCGGGACGCCGGCGAGCTGCTGGAACGTCTGGAGGATCGAGACCGGCAGGGCGGCGGCGCCGGACGCGATGTAGCGCAAACTGCTGAAGTCGTAATCACGCAAGTTAGGCATGTTGGCCCAGGCGACAAACATGGGCGGCGCGCCATAGAGCACCGT
>JANWHL010000148.1 GCA_025450405.1 Ktedonobacterales bacterium | reverse complement strand
TGCTGCTTATCCGCTCGCGCATAGCACGAGGCGGCGCCCAATCCCGCTGAGCAAACGGTTGGGCGCGGACGAGATGGTGATCACGTGATGCGTGGACTATTGCGCGGGCGGCAACGCCGACGCGCCCATCGGGCCCAGGCCCACGAGGCCGTAATTGCCCGCCGCGAGCTGGGTGCCGAGCGCCGCGAGCACCTTCGACTCCTGGGCGCTGGTGATCGTGCCGGCGGTGACGAGGCTATCGAGCTGGGTACGCGCCGACGCGAGGATCGTCGTGTTGAGCTGCGCCTGGGTCACGCCGTGTTGCGCGGCCAGGGCCACGATGTTCTGGCCGCCCGCCAGATCGGCTTTTAGCGTAGCGGGTGTGAGATGCAATTCGGTGGCAACCGCCTGGACCACGGCGGCACGCGCCTGATCGAGGAAGCGCCCCTGGGCTGGCGCGGGGCCGTGAGCGCCGGGCGCGCCGGGGTGGTGCGCCGCGAGGCCCGCCAGATGCGCGCAGACGTTCGCGTCGTGCTTGGCCAGGCCCTGCTCGATCTGGGTCGCCTGGGCCTGGGTCAGCTTGCCGTCCGCCACGGCCTGTTGGAGGGCGGCGTCGAGCGCGGCCTGGTTCGCGCTCTCCAATTGCTGCTGGCTGACTTTCAGCTGGGTTTCCAGCGTCCGCTCGTAGACCTGGCAGTATTTCTGGGGGCCGGTGGACGTCACGGCGGTCCGCGTGCCGGCGCCCTGGTTGGCCGCCAGCGCGGGCACGGCCGTGGAGATCACCGCTCCAAGTACCGCACCGATCGCGAGCAGGCCCACGATGCCCGCAACGCGCCGCACCCGCGGCGCGTCCAGCAGCGCACGTATCGTTCGCATGTGTCGTCATCCTTCCGTTAGGCGCGCGATCTTCGCCGGACACCGCGGGTGGCTGGATCGGTCGGGGGAGCCGCCGGTCGTGCCAGCGCGTCCCCCTATCATCAGGGTCTACGAATTTCGTAGCCTCCGGGTACGAATGCCGCCTCCAGGTACGAATATCGTAGCGCATGGGATGGATCGGCGACACATTGGGCGGAGACGTCCCTGAAGAAATTGCCGGGATTCCGAGGCCAGCGAGCCGACCAAAGCTTCGGTGGATTCGTAGCGGGGAGGGGGCAATGGTGGCCCGGCGACGGGGCAATTCGCGCCATTCCACGGGCATCCATATCGGTCAAGGCGGCAGCGCTCGCCGCCCGGCCAATTCGCCGCGTCCTTCAGGGGGCGATTCCTTGCTCGCCGCGTCCTTCAGGGCGCCTCCTCGCCAAGCGATCCACCCGCCCATGGCCGGGACGTCCGCCCAGCTCTCGCGTCCGCCAGCTCTCGCGTCTGCCCGCCGCTTCCCGTCCTCTGGCCGCACTGAGCTCGATGCCTACGGGCACCGATTCGAGCTATCCCACATGCAGCGGCGCGCTCGCGCCACTGGGTGTGCCGCCCGGCGCTGTGGGGGAGGCCGTCGGGAGGGTGGGGATTGTCGGCGTGGGGGTGGTCCGCGGGGTGGTGCTGGAGCCGCCGATACCGAGGAACGAAGCGCGCTGGACGCCCACCACCACGCGCTCGCCCGCACTCAGGTTGCCGCCCAGGACCTCACACAGCGAGCCATCCGTGAGGCCGACGACGATCGGCTTGACGACCCAGGCATTCTTGCTCTGTTCCAGCACATAGGCTGGCGTCGCGTTCTCCTGCGCGGGGTCCGCGGTGCCGTCGTTCGGGAGGTTCGTGATGAGTTGTTGCGCCTGCCGCAACGCGTCCGCCGCCTGTTTCGCGGTGATCAGGGGGTGTTTGCCGGCGCTGGCGGTCCGCGCGAAGGCCAGCGCGGCGGCGGGCACCAGGGTCACGCCGAAGCGCGCGTCGGTGGTGATAATGACGGTAGCGGGCATGCCGGGGAGTAGATTGACGCTGTGCGCGGCGGCGGCGTCTACGTCCACGGTCACGGGATAGAGCACATCGTGGCCTGAGTTCTGGCCGACCGGCGAGACACCGCTGACCGTCCCGGCGAACAGGCGCGTGCCGAACGCCTGGACGCTGAAGACGGCGGAATCGCCCGCCGCCACGCGTCCGACGGCGATCTGGTCCACCTGGGCCAACACCTGCACGCTTTCGAGATCCAGCAGACTCATGAAGACCCCGCCAGGACCACCGGCACCGGGCTCGCCGCCGACGGAGCCATAGATGGCGGCGACAGTGCCCGCGTGCGGCGCCAGCAGCGTGGCGTGGGTCAGGTTGTCGCTGGAGGTCCGCACCTGCGCCTGGGCGGCGCTGAGCGCGGACTGGGCGGCGTCCACCGCCTGTTGCGCCTGGGCGTTCTCAGCCTCACCCTTGGCGATGACGGTAGTGTACTGATCCTCGGCGTTGGCGACGCAGTTCGGGGGCGGACTCTTCTCGTGCTGACACGTGTAGATGGTTGCGTTCTCCTGGTCCGAAGCCTGGGCGGCCTCGGCCGCGGTCTGGTTCTCGATGGCCTGCTGGCTGGCTTCGGCGTCGTCGAGCGTGGTCTGGGCCCCATTCACGGCCGTCTGCGCCTGATTCAGAGCATCCTCGAGCGACGTGGTGTCGAGCCGGGCCAGCGTGTCGCCCGCGCTCACGCGCTGGCCCACGCGGACGTCGATTGCGGCGATCTTGCCCGTGCCGGCGAAGGTGACGTTGTAGACCGCGCTCTGGAGCACGCCCGAGCCCCGCGCGACAAGACGCAGGTTGCCCGTCGTGACTCTGGCGGTGGCGTAGTCGGCGGAGGAGCGCGCCATCCGCACGGCGACGACGGCCATGCTGGTGACGACGACCAGGGCCAGCAGGGCGGAGCCAGCGGCGACAGCCCAACGCGGCGGCGTGGGGCGGCGGAAGCGTGGGTCGCGGCGCGCCGGGCGGAGATCGTCCACGAGCACGTCCAGCGTGTCATCCACCGGGATGGTTCCCGCGCGGCCGCTCGGCGGCATGCCGTTCAGCGGCGGTGTGCCGTTCACTGGCTCGGCGACGCCCGAGTTGTTGAGGTGGCCCCCGGATCCCGCAGGCGTGTCGTCCGCTCCCGCCATCCCGCTTCCGCCTCCCCATGGACCCGTGGGACACCTCCCACCACACGAGTCTCCATCCTCACAGTGTATGTAACGCGCGACCGGCCCGATCCGTTCAGGCAGGTTGGTGGGACCACACATCGGCTTCAGAGGACACAAGCTTACACCCGCCGCCACGGTGCGACAAGGCGGCGCGACCAGCGGACGGGCGAGGGGTGAAAGCCATACCCGCCGCCCCCACATGCGCGATACACTGCCAGCGATACACTGCCAGCGATACACTGCCAGCGGTACACCGCGAGGACCCGTGTCCTACCACAGCAACACGACCATGGAGCCGTCAGCATGAACCGCACCGACCGTCTGCTCGCCATTGTGCTGGAGCTGCAGGGCAAGCGCCTGCGGCGCGCCGAGGACCTGGCCCGGACCTTCGAGACCAGCAAGCGGACCATCTACCGCGACCTGTTCGCCCTCGGGCAGGCGGGCGTGCCCATCGTGTCCACGCCGGGCCGGGGCTACAGCCTGATGGAGGGCTATTTCCTGCCGCCGCTCAGCTTCACCGCCGACGAGGCGACCATCCTGCTGCTGGGCAGCGATGTGATGGTCCAGAGCTTCGACGCGCAGTATCGCGAGGCGGCACAGGCGGCCGGGCGCAAGATCACGGGCGTCCTGCCGGAGCGCCTGCGCGAAGAGGTGGCGGCGCTGCGCCAGAGCATCCACTTCGGCTTCCAGGGCGCCGCGCTCCCATCCGCGTTGGCGGGCAAGCTCCACGCTCTGCGCCGCGCCATCCTCGACCGCGTGACGGTGCGCTTCCGCTATCACACGCGCCGCCCGGACGAGCCGAGCGGGGATGAGCCGAGCGGGGATGAGCCGAGCGGGGATGAGCCGAGCGGGGATGAGCATGGGATGGCCGTGCCCCGGCCTCGGGACGCCGACCCCTACGCACTGCGCCACCTGGGGACCGCATGGTACCTCGCGGGCTATTGCCATCGCCGCCATGAGGTGCGTCAGTTTCGCCTCGACCGCATCGAGGACCTCGTGCTGCTCGACACGGTGTTCCAGCGCCCCACGCCCGCTGACCCGCGTGGCTACGCGCCGTCGCGGCGCAATCCGCGCGCGGACGAGAACATCGAGGTCCGCGCGCTCTTCGATGCCTCGGTGGCGCGCTGGGTCCGCGAGGCGCCGTCGTTCTTCGCCGTCGCGGAGGAGGAGACGCCCGAGGGGTTGCTGGTCACGTTGCGCATCCGGCGCGCGGACGACGTGCTCCAGTGGCTGCTCGGCTGGGGGCGGCACGTGCGCGTGGTCAGCCCCGAAGCGATGCGCCGCCAGATCGCCGAGGAGGCCATTGCGCTGCTCGATCACCACGGGTCGCGGATTTCTGAACGGGCCTCGGCGCTACTGACATAGGGGTGTCACTCGCCCCTGGCATACTCGTAGTGCGCCCGACGGAAACGGGCGCGCGAGTCCACCGCCGGCGGGCGGAGAGGAGCGAGTGATGAGCCAGAATCCGACGATTGACACACCATCCAACAGCATGGCAGCCGCGGCCGCCGTGCCCCTGGGTGAGCTGAACTTCATCCTGGTCCACGTGGAACGTGTGGCGGATGTCCACGACTTCTATGTCCGGACGCTGGGCATGACGGTGCTGGGCGACAGTCCGGACTTCCTGATGGTGACCGCGCCGGGCGGGGGGGCGACGCTGGCCATCGGGCAGGGTGAGACACCAGCGGGCGCGTCGCGTACCGAGCCGATCGAGCTCTGGTGGCAGGTGCCAGACACCGACGCGCTCCACACGGCGCTCACGGCGCGGGGTGTGCGGATCGTCCACGAGCCGAAGGACGAGCCCTTCGGACGCACGGTGTCGTTCGCGGACCCGGTGGGCAACGTGCTGAACGCCTACCAGCCGCAGCGCTGATCGAACAGAGTAGGGATGGCATCCGAGCGTCTCCCGATGGGGACCTGCCTCCTGTGTGGGGGTTGGCCCCCATCCATTACTCACCGCACCCTTGCTGATTACGCGCGGAATTCTATTCCGCATCCTCGCCAAACCACCGGGCCCGCCATCGGCATGTGCGCTCGCCCCTGCCTGACCGCCAGGGGCGTCGTCCGCGACCAGACCGCTACCGCTAATTGCCCGATGACCGAGGGTCATCCATTTGTCGTCCCGATGACCCACAGTTACCGATCAGGAGGCATCCATGGCCGCGACCGCGGAGCTCCATACCACCACCGGCACGCTCACCCCCCAGCCGCCATTCGATTGGGCCAAGACGCTGGCTTTCTACGCCGGCTTTCCGCCCACGTCCGCCGAGCAAACCATCGCGGATGGTGCGCTCACCAAAGCCATCACGGTGGACGGCCGGGCGGTGGCATTTACCGTGTGGTCGGCGGAGAAAGCTCACAATGAGGACACAGAGGACACGGAGGGACGGAGAGGAGAGACGGCTCGTAGCGATGTGGAGACGCCGCGCCTGGAGTATCGCTTCGTGTCCGAGCGGGCGCTGACGGCCACGGAGCGCGCGGCGCTGGAGGACCGCGTCGGGTTCTTCCTGAGCATCGGCGATGATCCGCGCCCGTTCTACGCCCTCGCCGAGGCGGATCCGGTCTTCGCGCCGGTCGCGCGTCGCCTCTACGGTCTGCACCAGCCAAAGTTCCTGACGCCGTTCGAGAATGCTGCCTGGGCGGTCCTGACCCAGCGCACCCCGATGCCCATGGCGCGGCAAGCCAAGGACCGGCTGATCGCGCTCTACGGCACGGCCATCACGGTGGCGGGCGTCACCTATCGGGCATTCCCGGAGCCGGCCACGCTGGCCGCGGCGGAGGTGGCCGACCTCGGCTCCGAGGTCGGCGCCGAGCGCAAGGGCGAGTATCTG
>JANWHL010000147.1 GCA_025450405.1 Ktedonobacterales bacterium | reverse complement strand
GATGCTGGCGAGCGCGCGCGCCATCTTCCCGCATGCGTCGTTCCCCGCCGGGTGGGACGCGGAACTAGCCGCGGGGTCATAACGCCGGCCGCGCTGTAGATCCTCGGCTCCCACACCCGGCCGGGGATTTCAGGCCGAGCCAGGCGCGAGCACCGTGGGTGGCCTCAGTTGAGACGCGCGCGATAGGCGGCATCCGGCGACAGGCGTCTCGCTGTGCGGTGGTCAGACGCGGTGGCGAGGTCAGCCAATGTACTCCTGAAACTCCGGCGGCAATGGCTTATCCATCACCCGGAGGTAGACCGTCGCCTTCCCCAGGAAGATCAACATCGCCTGCAGACAGGCGTCGAGCTGAAACTTGATCGTCACGGGGCTACCCCCACGATCGATCATCGGCTCGCTATCCTCACCCTGGAGAGCGGCAAGCGCGGCGCGCAGCTCATCGTCGAGTGTGTGGAACCACTCGTCGAGCCGGGCGACCTCGCTCGTCACATCGGGGCCGTGTTGACGATATGACCAATCATGCTTCAATGTTGTCAACGATTGCGCATACGCGTGCTCAGTTTCGCCTATCTCGCGGCTAAGCGCGCCCAATGTCAGAGCTTGTCCGCCGGGCGAAAATGCCAGGTCGGCATCGCTCAGCATACCAAACAATTGCGAGCGCAACCCATGCGCCCCTTCGATCCACGGCCACGTCTCGTCCAGCATTGGGCGACTCATTCCCGTGTTCGCGTCAGTACCGCTGCTCGATGCCCACCGGCTCGGGTAGGCGCTCCACGCGGGGCGCGAAGGGCACTCGGCGGCCGGGCAGGTGCGGCTCCATCGCGCGCAGCACGTTCTGGTAGACGCGCTGCTGCTCCACGATGATGTTGTTCGCGCCGATCTCCCACCATTCGCGCGGCGTGAAGTAGGCGCTGACCTCGGCCTCGGGTCCCTGGCGCCCGAACCACTGGATCAGGTGCAGGTTGTCGGACTGCGCCAGCCAGAGAGCGAGGTCGAGGAACTGGGGGGTGCCGGTCAGCCGCGCCACGCCCAGGGTGTGGATCATCAACTGGAAGATGGCTTGCTGTGCGGCATTGCCCAGGAAAAACTCCATGCCGCCGCTGCCGGCCCAGGTGGTGGGAAAGGCCGGCAGGGGCAGGTGGTGGGCGGTCGGGCCCCAGCGGGCCACCGCCTCGCTCGGCGTCAGGAAGCCCGCGCCGCGCCGGGCGAGCTCCTCGGGGAGATGGAGCATGAAATCGAAGATGCCGCTGTCGTGCCGGTGGTGCTCGCCAAAGGTCTCGAAGTCCCAGCCGATGAAGACGAAGTCCCCCCAGGCCTCGCGCAGCCAGGCGGCGTACTCCTCGGCGTAGAGGGGATAGCGGTCCCACGTCCGGTTGGAGAAGCGGTAGCCGACGTCGTCGCTCAGCTTGAGGTCCCGAGTGAAGAGCCGTGGGCGGCCGTTGTAGTGATACAGGTGCGTGGATTCGCGGTAGTCCATCACCCAGGGCCGTCCGTCCATGACCGCGGCGTCGAAGCCGGCCCGGTCGAGCGCGTCGTAGATCGAGGCCGACATGCACATCTCGGTCGTATCGGTCACCCGCGGCCGGACGCCGAAGACTCGCTCCATTTCGTCGCCCATCCAGCGCATCCGCTCGACGAAGAGCGGCAGGTCGAGGAGGAAGACGAAGTTGTGGTAGGGCTCGACGCCCACCAGCTCCACATTGGGGTGCGCGACCAACCGCTGGAAGCGCGCCAGCAGGACCGGGTCCCACTCCTGGGCCTGGCGCAGGAACGAGACGGAAAACCCAATGGCGAGCTTCATGCCGCGGTCCACCAGCCGGAGGAAGAGCTCAGTAGCCCGGTAATAGCACGTGTTCGCCACCTTGCGGAAGTAGCGCTCGTTCATGCGCTCGTCAAAGACGCAGCGCACGATGTCGTCGATGCTGGCGCCGGCGGGGATCGGCTGCGCGGGCAGCTTGAGCCGTCGCGGCTGATGCACCACCGTATAGACCACAATCTCGGTCGCCATGCGTCTCTCCCCCGGCCGCTGAACCTTGAATCCGTTCACCCTCGTCGGAGGATCGGCTCCGGATCGTAGGGGCGTACGGTGTACGCCCGGCGTGACCCACACGGAAACGGTCGTCCGGGCCGCGTCTCACTCGAAGTCGATGCTCTGCTTGCGCGCCAGGTACCCCAGTTTGCCGAGCAGGTTCTCGATGACCTCGTCCCAGGTGTACTCGGCGGCGGTGCGCTTGCCGGCGGCGCGGATCTTCGCCACCTCGTCCGGGTTGCGCAGCAGGTGGAGGAGATAGCCCACGATCTCGTCGGAGTCCTCAGTCTCCAGGGACACGGCGTTCTCGAAGGAGATGGCGTACTCCTCGCCGGTGGACCCCGTGAAGGCGAGGCCGCCCGCCGCCATCACCTCGAGGCCGACCAGGCCAAAGGGCTCGTGGCCGCTGTTGGCCAGCACGGCATCGGCGGCGGCGCTGCAGACACGCACGAAGTCGGCGGGGACGAAGAAGCGCAGGTGGTAGACGTCCGCCTCGCCCGCGTCGCGTAGCAGGTCAAGGCACTCCTCCGGGCTCGGCCGGTGCGCCTCGATGTCGCGGACGTGCAGACCCAGGTGGCGGGCGCGGGCAAGCACCTCCGCGCCGTGCGGTTCCATGCCGCCGCGGATGATCATCGAGACCGGGTGGCCGCTGTACTTCAGCCGCGCCACCGCCTCAACGGCCATCAGCCAGCGCTTGTCGGGGTCGAAGCGGCCGATCTTGAACAGCAAGAGACGGTCGGGGTCGCCGCGGCGCATGATCGTCCGGAGCGCCGCCACCTGGTCCTCGTCCACCGGCTCCAGATAGCGTTCGGGGATGCCGTTGGGGATGACCAGGGGATTGACGCCGTAGGGCCAGAGGCGGTGCTTCATGTAGCGGCTGACCGTGGTGACGGTGGCGCAGTAGTTCAGCCGGCCCCAGTTGATGCGGTGGAGCGACATCAGGCTGTTGCTGTTCCACATCAGCAGGGCGCGGTGGCGGAGGTTGTGCCAGTGGAGCAGGTCCGAGGTGCGGCAGATGGCCTCGACGGTGTGCCAATCCTCGCCGATGACGACGACGATCTTGCCCCGCTCGATGGCCGGCGCGGCGATGTCCTGGTAGATATGGTAGGGCACGCTCTCGCTGTAGTCGTAGAGCTTCTGCTCCTCGCCCGCGTAGACGCCGTTGAGATAATACTTGCTGATCCACTGCGACCAGCGCTTCAGCTTGAGGCGGCCGTCCACCAGCTCTTCCACCGCGGGCTTGGTGGGGTCGCCGACGAAGATCAGGTGGGTCTCGTAGCCGTTACGCGCCAGGGCCTCGGTGAGCTCGGTGACGCGCGTCCCCAGGCCGCCAGCGGTGGAGTAGACGTCCGGCCCTTCGAAGCAGAGCGAGACGAAGACCGTGTTCTCGGGCGAGATGCCGCCCATGCGGCGCGGGCGCGCCTCCTTGGCGGCCGCCACTGGCGACTCGGTGGCCTCCGCGGTGGCGGTGGTGGTCTCCGTGGCGACCGCCTCCGTGGTGGTTGGGGCCGCGGGCCGGGTCCGGCGCGCGGTCGCGGGCGCTGGTGCACGCGTGGCGGGGGGGGCTTGCGTCGCGGGGGAGGATGGCGCGGCGGGGCGCGCGGGCGCCGGGCCGCGCCGTGACTGGCCGCCGCTGTCTGTGGCGCCGCCGCGGGGCGTGGGCTTGCCCGCCGGTGAGGGGTCCGCGGTCGCGGGGTCCGCGTCGAGACGCCGCGTACTGAGTCTCACATCCTGCTCGTTCGGCATGTTGGTGACATCCTTCATGCGGCTGGTGTCCCACCGCGCTCGGCGGGCCGTGCCTGGTGGCCCGTACTCGTGAAGTATCGCCCACCAGCGTAGTGCGCCGCCGCATAGATGGCCGCCGCATAGATGGGGCCAGGAGGATCGGCCGCCCGCCCCTTGAGACGCGCCGGGCGCCTGGCGGGTCACGAGGGCGGGCGGGGAGGACGGTGCCCTTGACGTGTGGCGCGGCTTGGATTACCATATGACCGAAATCGTTGTTTCGGTCATATGGTCACGGCAGAGCGCCGAAAGCGAGGGCGGCCATGGCGACCAGTCGCAAGACCTTCAACCGGTCCGACACTCAGACACACGCGGGCAATGGGCCACCTGGCCGGCGGGGACAGTCGAGTGCGCCGCCCGATGAGTATCAGCGGCGCGAGGCGCGCATTCTGGACGCCGCCGCCACGCTGCTGGTCCGCTGGGGCTATCGCAAGACCACGGTTGACGACGTGGCGCGCGAGGCGGGGGTGGGCAAGGGCACCGTCTATCTGCACTGGAAGGACAAGACCGAGCTGTTCAGCGCGGCTATCTGGCGCGCCAGCCAGCAGGTCACCGACGACATGCTGCGGCGGATCGAGGCGGACCCGGACGGCGGGCTCTTCCACCGCGTGTGGACGCACGGCATGCTGGCCATCCTGGCGAATCCGCTGATGTCGGCGCTCATGCGCGGCCGGTCGGACATCTTCCAGGGGCTCGCCGACACGTTGCGACCCGAGACGCTCGCCCGGCTTGGGGACAACGCCGCGGAACACATCCTCCAGCTGCGCAACGCCGGGCTGATTCGGGATGACCTGCCGGTTCCCACCATCACGTTCCTGATCGGCGCCCTGAAGATCGGGCTCATCCACACCCCTGACTTCATCGATCCGGCATTCCTGCCAACTGACGGGCAATTGACCGACGCGCTCAGCGATCTCATGCGCCGCTGGCTGGAGCCGGAGCACCTGCGCGGCGACAGCGCCGCGGGCAAGCGCATCATGGCCGAGTGGCTGACGAAGACCTACGCCATCACGACAGAAGAGGTTTAGGAGGGCACGGCATGGGCACCATCATTCAGACCACGCACCTCACGAAGAGCTATGGCGGCAGCCGCGGCATCGACGACGTGACATTAAGTGTGGAGGAGGGCGAGACATTCGGGTTCCTTGGCCCGAACGGGGCAGGCAAGACCACGACCATCCGCACCTTGATGGGCCTGCTGCGGCCGAGCGCGGGCAGCGCCACCATCGGCGGGTTGGACTGCTGGGCGCAATCGCCGGAGGTGAAGCGACTGGTGGGCTACCTGCCCGGTGAATTCGCCCTCGATCCCGCCCTCACCGGCGCGCAGATCCTCGAATATCTGGGCAGCCTGCGTGGCGGTGTGGACCAGACCTACCTGAAGCAGCTGGTGGAGCGCGTGGAGCTAGACCCCGGCAAGCGCTTCCGCGAGTACTCGCGCGGCAACAAGCAGAAGGTTGGGCTCGTGCAGGCCTTCATGCACCGACCGCGCCTGCTCATCATGGACGAGCCGACGAGCGGCTTGGACCCGCTCAATCAGCAGGAGTTCTATCGCATGGTCGCCGAGGTCAAGGCCGAGGGGCGTACCGTCTTCCTCTCCTCGCACAACCTGGCCGAGGTCGAGCGCACCTGTGACCGCGTCGGCATCATCCGCGAGGGCCGGCTGGCCAGGGTGGACAGCGTGGCCACGCTCACGGACATCAAGACCCACGAGGTCGAGGTCTCCTTCGCGGGCACGGCCGATTCGGCGTGGTTCACGGGGGTGGCCGGCGTGCGCGCCGCGACGGTGAACAACGGCGGGAACGCCGTGCGGTTGACCGTCCAGGGCGATCTGGGTGCCGTAGTGCGGGTGGCGGCGGAGCACGGCGCCGTCAACCTGACGACACGCGAGCCCAGTCTCGAAGAGGTCTTCCTGCGCTACTACGAACCGACAGCCGTGGCTCCCGCGGTGAAGGGCTAAGGGAGGCTAGCTATGTTTCGCTCTGTCTTCACCAAGTCGCTGCGCGACTATCGCTGGGGCATCCTGGGCTGGGGCATCGGCGTCGGGCTGCTCGTCTTCGTCTACTACGGCCAGGTCTCCCAGGTGCTCAAGGGCTTCTCCGCGTCGGCGCTCTACCAGCTCGCGGCAAGCGCCGACTTCTTTGGCGAAGTCTCCAAGGAGACGATCGGGACCCCCGGCGGCTACGTGACCTACAAGATCATGGGCTCGATGGCGCTCATCCTGGGCATCTGGACGCTGCTGGCGGGCGCGCGCATGACCCGCGGCGAAGAGGAGCGCGGCGCGATGGACATCCTGCTTTCCACGCCGCAATCGCGCCTCGGCGTGCTCGGCCAGAAGGTCATGGCACTGGCGACCGCCGCGGGCATCGTCTCGGTGCTCATCGGCTTGTTGACCATGGCGGGCATGCCCAGCGCCAGAGTGGCCGTGAACCCGGGCGCCGCGCTGCTGGCGGGTATTAATGGTGGGCTGGGCGCCTTCGTCTTTGGCGCGTTGGCGTTGTTCCTGGCGCAGCTCATGAGCCGGGGAGCGGCGGCCGGCTTGACCGGCGGGCTCATGGTCTTCTTCTTTGTGCTGGATGGCACCGGGCGCGCGATTCCCGCCGACGCGGGCATACGCTGGTTCTCGCCGTTCTATTACTACGACCTGAACACGCCGCTCATTCCGGGCTACGTGCCGAATTGGGGCGCGTTTGCCGTGCTTGTGGTCATCAGCCTCGTGCTGGTGGGCGCGTCGTTACCGCTCTTCATGCGCCGTGACATCGGGCGCTCGGTGCTGGCCAATATGTCGCTCAGCCAGCGGCGCGCGAAAGCCGCCGAGCCGGCGGGAGCGGTGCTGGCGCGGGAGGAACGCGACGTCTGGGTGCGTGGCATCGGGCCGCAAGCCTTGCGGCGGCAGGCGACCGAGAGTTTCTGGTGGATCGTGTCGATGGCGCTCGTGGCGGGCTTCTTCGTGTTCTTCGCCAAGAGCGCGGAGCAGTCGTTCCTCAAGCTGCTGCAAAGCAACAGCAACTCCAGCCTCAATGGCGTCATCGGCAAGCTCTTCAGTGGCGCGGATATCACGACCAATGCCGGGTTTCTTTCAGCGCTGGTCTTTAGCTACTTCATGTCTCTGCTCGTGCCCGTCTTCGGCGGCGTTCTCGCCTATCACTGGGCCACGGATCTGGATCGCGGACGGCTGGAGCTCACGCTGAGCACTCCGCCGCCGCGCTGGCGGGTCGTGCTGGAGCGCTTTGGCGCGGTGCTGGCTTCCACAGTCATCGCCACCGTGGTGGTCTGGCTCGCCATCGTGGTGTGCGCACAACTCGCTGGATTCGCTGTCGATGAGGGGCGGGTGGCCGAGGCAACCTTCGGCCTGCTGCCGCTAGCGCTGATCACGGCCGCGCTGGTGTACGCGCTGGCGAGCCTGATACCGCCGGGAGCGGTCATTGGGATCATGACGGCGTTTCTGGCGATTTCCTACCTTGCGGAGGTATTGCAGTCGTTCCTCAAGCTGCCGAGCTGGGTGCTGAATCTCTCCATGTATCACCAGTATGGCGCTCCGCTCTTGAGCGGGCTCAACTGGGTTGCCTTCGTGGGCATGCTGGTCGTCGCGGCGGCGCTGCTGGCGCTGGGCGTCTGGCAATTCACGATTCGCGACCTGGACCGGGGCGCTCAAAGCGCCTGATGTGGTGCGCGTAGCTTGTGCGCGGGCTGGTAGGTGCGCGGAGGCGCTTCGCCAGCCCGCGCGTTTTCGCGTGCCCGATGGCGGCGACTCATTATCCAGGACGAGCGGGCCCGAGGAAGCGATCCAGGAGTGCCAGCAGGGCCTCAATGCGAAACGGCTTGACGAGCACGGCATCGGCCGGGACGTCGGCCAGCACGGCGGCGCGGGCGCCGGTCATGAGGATGGCGGGGATCGGCTCGCGACCTTCCGCCCGCGATTCCGCGCGCAACTCCGCCAACAGGCCGGCGCCATCCAGGCGCGGCATCATCAGGTCAGTGATGACGAGATCCGGGGGCTGGACGTGGGCCAGGTCCAGGGCCTCCTGCCCGTCCGCGGCCACCAGCGGCACGCAACCGCGCTGCTCGACGACGAGGGCCATGACGTGGGCGATGGCGGGCTCGTCGTCGACGATCAGCACACGGCATGGCGGGGCGGCTACCGGGATCGTTGTAGACATCGCGGCGCGCGTGGTCGCGGAACCTGGGCGGCGCCCGGGCGGACGCTCGCTCCGCGGGCGATCATTCCGCGTTCGACTGGCCATACCATCGCCTCCTTGCCGCAAAGACCGTGTCTCGGGCACCGTGCCAACTCTGGCCGTAGGTTGCGCGCGGACCATGCCATCGATACTGGTCAGAGATCCGGGCGCGCATCCTGGGGGGCGAGGTGAATCGCGAGCGAGGGTGCCCCAAACTGGGGCAGGCACCGGCGGGTGACACACGAGTAGTGTGCGCCCGCCGGCATCCTTGCCGTCCGGCGGCGGCTCTCCATGCCGTCGTCACACACTGTGACGTGGTGCGGTTACGCGATGGGGACGCCGGGTTACGGACGACTTACGGCTGGGTCTGGCCGTCGTGGCGCGGGGTCTGGACGAGTGGCAGCTCGCACCAAAAGGTCGAGCCCCGGCCCGGTGCGGTCCACACGCCGACGCGGCCGCCATACTGGGCAATGATACTGCGCGCGATGTACAGGCCAAGGCCGAGCCCGGACTCCGCCACGCTTTGGCCCTGGGAGTCCGCGACCTGGTGGAAGCGCTCCCAGACACGCTCGCGCTCGGCCTCGGGGAGCCCAGGTCCCTCATCGCGAACGGCGATGCGCGCGAGATCGCCATCCACAGTCAGACGCACTTCCACGGGGCGATTGTCCGGTGAGTATTTGAGCGCGTTGCTGAGGAAATTGGTGACCACGCGGGCCAGGCGGAGGGGATCGGCCAGCACGGCCACGGACGGCGCGGGGCCCGGGTGCCCAACTGGCGCGGTGGGCAGCGCGACGAGGATGCGCTGGCCGGGCCATGTCATGCGGTGCTCCGTGACGACGTCCTGGATGACGGCGGCGAGATCGCAGGGGGCGATGGGGGGCGCCGCCTTGCCGGATTGCGCGCGGGCGGCATCGAGGAGGTCGTCCACCAGGCGGCTGAGGCGATGGACCTGCTGGTCCACGCGCGCCAGGGCGGCGCGCGCACGCTCGGCGGCGCGGGCGTGTGTGGCCGCGGTGGGGTCGCGGCGGAGGGCCTCCCGCAGGCCACGTAGTCGGTGGGCGGCGAGCTGTTCGCTCGCGGTGATGGTCGTGAGGGGAGCGCGCAGCTCGTGGCTGGCGACATGGAGGAGCTCGGTGAGCCCCTGATTTGCCTGGCGGAGCGCCTCGGCGGTTGCCCGTGCTTCGGCCAGCTCGCGCTGGAGTCGCTCGGCCGCGTTGGGTTCCGGCGCGGAGGCATGCTCCCAGATCTCCAACGCGCCGACCGCGATCGACGGCGCCATAGTATGCGCCGCCATAGTTTGTGCCTGGGCCGACATGGCTCCCCTCCTGCCTCTCCTCTGTCCCGGCGTTGGCAATCTGATGGTATTGGGAGAAGATTACGGAGGCACGCCGGGGTATTACGGGAGTGCTACGTACGGCCGGGGTCAACACCCCAGCCCCTCGCCTCGCGAGGTCGCGAGGTCGCGAGGTCGCGAGGTCGCGAGGACAGGGGAGTCCGGTCGGCGCGCTGGAGGGCGAGCGGGTTGGGCGCGGTTAGGATTCGAGGCGGCCGGTGTCGTAGAGCCAGCGGAGGAAGCGCAGGCGCTCCAGCTCGCGGCGGCTCAGCAGGTCATGGGTCTGCAGGTAGCGGTAGCGCAGGGCGTACAGGGCGGCGGTCTCTTCGCGGGTGAAGGTGTCGACTGGGGGGACGGCGGCGATGGATGGATAGAGGCTCGGGCGGTCATCATGTTGGCGGTCGATCATGGTGTTTGCCTCCCTGGTGGTGGCGTCCGGGGGCGGATAACGCGCCGGCCGGATTGTCTTTCCACACATACCATTCTGTTTGTCCTGGCATGAATGGTAAGTCGGGAGGCTTTCGATCGTGGGGGAATTTATTACAGGACCTGGGCATGCAACGCATGCCCGCCAGTGCGGAACGCATGCCCAACGCCGTGGGGTTTGACCGTGTGCTAGCGGATGGCGGCCCCCGGTGCTTGGTCTATGGCTGTGGTGGTGGGCCAGGGCATATCAATGGTGTGGGGGGATTGGTTGCCGCCGGGAGCTTGGCCTGCATGTCCGGGGTCGTGCATGCCTGGCCGCTCCACTCGTGGGCGGCGTGCAGCAGCAGGAAGGTGTCGCTGACTGTGGGGAGGCTGATGCTCGGGCCCGATTTGTCCTGCCAGAGGCGAATGTCGAAGCTGTAAGTACCGGCGGCGGGCACCTCGATGAGGACCCAGATTTGCGGATTGGAGAACGGGGCCGCCGGCTCGGTCGCGGGCTGCAGGGTCGAGTTGGCCAGCGGGTCGGTGACGGCGGCCGTGGCGGAGGTGCCGACGGCCGAGGACCCCAGGACCACCGGTCCCTCGCCGTTCGGTCCTGCCGTGGCGCCGCAGTCGCCCGGCGAGGGGCCGGTCGGGATGATGTAGGCGCTATCGTCGCAGGCGTGATAGACGTTCGAGACCGTGCCCACGAGGGGAGTGAAGGCGAGGACGCGCACGGTCACGCCGCAGACGTAGCCCGGCGACGACTTGGGGGGCTGGCTCATCTGGATGCCGATGCCCACGTGATTATCCACGCTGACGCTGCCGAGGGAATGGGGCACCGCTTGCGGCTGCTGTGTCAGGGCATCTGGCAGGCGCTCGAATTGTTCGTTGACGACGCCAACGTGGGTCGAGGTGACAGTGAGCTTGGAGCCGCCGCTCGCTTTGCAGACTTGCGCGGTGGTCGGACCGGAGTTATCCGGGTTGGAGGTCGCCGCCAGCGTGGGCGTTGGGGCACCGCTGGCGGTCTGGCCGCGAGTGCCCGTGCTCGCCCCACCGCCTGGGCCCGCGCAGGCCGCCGTCAGCAACAACAGCGCCGTCAATGCGACGGGTAACGCGCACCCCGCCGGCCGCGCAATCCATCGTGGTCGCGGGCGGCGCGCCCCGTCAAACCGAGTCCACCACCCGTGAATCCACCACCCGTACCCCACATCCACCTCCATGCGCTCGCGTGTATCCAGTGTCGGTGCCAGTTTAAGTGGCAGTGTCAATGCGCTCCGTGGGGGCGTGCGATCGATCCGCGCGCCGGCAACCAGACGTCCATTTAGGCCTCGAGCCCGAACGGATGCGCCAGGCTCTTGATTTTGCAGAGCAGGCGCACGCGGGCGAAGAAGAGGCGCGGGTCCAACGGCTTGACGACGTAATCGTCGGCGCCGGCCTGGAAGCCGGCCACTTTGTCCTGGAGCTGAGCGCGGCCGGTCAGCAGCATGATGGGCAGACTCGCTCCACCGGGAAGGGCACGGACGTACTCGCAGAGCGCGAAGCCATCCGCCGCGGGCAGATCGACCTCGCTGACGATCAGGTCCGGGCGCATGCGATGCAACTCCGTGATCGCCTCATCCAGCGTGGAGACGCAATCGACCGCGTAGCCCTCGCCGAGCGAGAGCTGCACGTGGTTGCGCGCTGTCGTGTTCGCGTCCACGACCAGCACGCGCAGCGGCCTTTCGGGTGCGGCACGTTGTGCCAGCGGCTCCGCAGCCATGTCAGACGCGCCTCCTCTCAATGCTCCCCAACGCGGCGCCGCGCGGGGCCACCCATCACCAACCAACTCACGGAATCATCGGCCGGCCTCAGGCGGAATCGCCGCCTGCCTCCGTTGGGCCGCCGGCGCCAGCGACCCCATTCATTCCCGGTTCTTCACGTGCGGCGTTTGCCGCCGCGCCATCAGGCAAATCCCCGTCCACTTCAGCCAGCGCCAGCAGCCGCTGGGCACGGTCCTCCGGAGTCATCGCCAGCACACGCCGGACGATCGAGCGCAGATCGCCCGTGTCGAAGGGCTTGGTGACGTAGGCATCGGCCCCGGAGAGAATCCCGGTGAGCCGGCTATCGTCGCTCGCCAGGGCGGTCAGGATGACGAGCGGTGTGTGGCTCGAGTCGGCATCGCCGCGCACGCAGCGCACAAACTGGTACCCGTTCAAATTGGGCATCATGACGTCGACGACCACGCAATCTGGGCGCTCGTGGTAATACTGTTTAAGCCCATCGGCGCCGTCTTCGGCCGTCACCACGTCATATTCGCCGCCCATGGCGAGGGTGTGCCGGACGAGCTCGCGGATCGTGCGGCTGTCGTCGATGACGAGCACCTTCTTGCGGGGATGCGGTGGTGGCGTCTCGGCCACTTCCTGGGTATGCAATTCCTCATCGGTACGCAAATCGTCATCCTCCCATCCGCCACCCCGCCATTACCCAGCCGCGAGCTCGCGTGCGTGGCCACCCTGGTGAGGAGATTCGCGCGTGCACAGCGATTCTACCATAGGCAATCTGCCCTTCCAAGAACCCATTTGGCCCATGTGGGGTCTCGTCACGGCCCTTCGCCGCCCGGCCGGCATTCGGCCTGGCGTTTGCGGTATGCTGGACCATGTCGAATCGCTCGGCGCGACCAGCCGAAGGTCCTAGCCCGCTTGTCCCCGTCCCTCGCCCAGGCCAGCGTCCGCTGGCCCACGCGGAGCCGACGGGCACCCAGGAGCCATCCTCATGCCTGACATGACTGACACGAACCACCACGTCGCCACACCACTGTCCGGGTCGCCGCCCGCGGGATCACCACCGACGGGGGCGCCCACATCAACGGATCGCTACGCGCGCCAGACGCTCTTCGCGCCGATTGGGCACGCGGGCCAGGAACGCCTGCGCGCGGGGACGGCGGCCATCGTCGGCTGCGGTGCGTTGGGCACCGTGCTCGCGAACAATCTGGCGCGCGCCGGTGTGGGGCATCTGCGCATCGCCGACCGCGACTATGTGGAGCTGAATAACTTGCAGCGGCAGATCCTCTTCGACGAGGATGATGTGGCCGGCGGACTGCCCAAAGCGGCGGCGGCCCGGACACGCCTGGCGCGCGTCAACAGCGAGGTGGAGGTCCGCGCGCTGGTGACGGACATCACGGCGGACAACGTGGAAGACTTCATCGCCGGCGCGGATGTGGTGCTGGACGGGACGGACAATTTCGAGACGCGCTATCTGCTGAACGACGTCTGTGTGCGGGCGGGGATTCCCTGGATCTATAGCGGGGTCATCGCCGCGTACGGCGTCACGATGACGATCCTGCCCGGCGACACCGCCTGCCTGCGGTGTGTATTCCCCGACCGGCCGCTGCCGGGCACAACGCCGACCTGCGACACGGCGGGTGTGCTCAACGGGATCGTCGGCGCCATTGCCGGTATCGCGTCCACCGAGGCCCTCAAGATCATCGTCGGCAGCGACCAGGTCTCGCGCGGGATGACCTGGATCGACCTGTGGGAGAACACGTTCGAGCGTATCGAGGTGCCGCGCCAAGAGGACTGTCCCACGTGTGCCCGGGGCGAGTATGAGTACCTGGAGGCCGGCGACGCCGCCGAAGGGGTGACGCTCTGCGGCCGGAACGCGGTGCAGGTGCGGCCGCCGCGCCACACCGGCAACGCTGGCCAGGATGGCGCCGCGCCCGAGCTGGATCTGGCTGGGCTGGCGGAGCGGCTGCGCCCCGTGGGGGCGGTCCAACAGAACGAGTTCCTGCTGCGCCTGCGGGTGGATGCCTACGACATCACAGTCTTTCCCGACGGGCGCGCGATCATCAAGGGGACCGATGACCCCACCGTGGCGCGGTCGGTCTACGCGCGGTACGTGGGGGCATGACACTCAACTGAGAGGAGGACGGGCGTGACTGCGCCAAAAGATACCGTCGTCGCGCCGAGCGTGGTGACCAATCCAGCGCGTTTACGCGGCCGGCCAACCATCCAGGGGACGCG
>JANWHL010000146.1 GCA_025450405.1 Ktedonobacterales bacterium | reverse complement strand
TGCCCCGGCCGCGCACGAATCTGGCCACGGGCGCTTCCTCCGCGGCTAGCCCTGGGTCCGCATCCACTCCGGGTGCGCCCGCCGATGCCCACGCGGGCAGCTCGCGGCTGGAGCCGCGCGACGCCTACGCAGCGGCGGTGCGCCGCGCGCGCGACCACATCCAGGCGGGCGACTGCTTCCAGATCGTCCCCTCGCGCCGGATCGCGCGGCCGGTGGAGGCGCCGCCGTTCGCGGTCTACCGTGCTCTCCGCTCGATCAATCCCTCGCCCTACATGTTCTATCTCGCCCTGGGCGACTTCGAGGTGGCCGGCGCCTCGCCCGAGGTGCTGGTGCGCGTCGCGGATGGCGAGGTGGCTATCCACCCCATCGCCGGTACGCGCCGGCGCGGTGCCACGCCGGAGGAGGATGCGGCCCTAGAAGCGGAGTTGCGCGGCGACGAGAAGGAGCGGGCTGAACACGTGATGCTGGTGGACCTCGGACGCAACGATGTGGGCCGGGTCAGCGAGCCGGGCAGTGTCCGGGTCACGCGGTTCATGGACGTCGAGCGCTATTCCCACGTCATGCACCTCGTGTCCCACGTCACTGGCCGTCTGCGCGCCGACCTCACGCCGTTCGACGCGCTGCGGGCTGGCTTCCCGGCGGGCACCGTCTCGGGGGCGCCGAAGATTCGCGCGATGGAGGTGATCGCGGAGCTGGAGGGCGAGCGCCGCGGCGTCTATGCCGGCGCGGTCGGCTACTTTGGCTTCGATGGCAACCTCGACACCTGCATCCCCCTGCGCACCCTCGTGCTCAAGGACGGCGTGGCCTACGCCCAGGCTGGCGGCGGCGTGGTTTACGACTCGGAACCTGGCTTCGAGTACGAGGAGTCGGAGAACAAACTGCGGGCGCTGTTCCGCGCGCTGGAGGAGGCGGAGAAGCGATGCTCCTGCTGATCGACAACTACGACAGCTTCACCTTCAACCTCTACCAGTCCCTCGCCGCGCTCGGGGCCGACGTGCTGGTCCGGCGCAACGACGCTATCAGTCCGGACGAGGCCCTGGTCCTCGCGCCCACGCACCTGGTCATCTCGCCCGGCCCTGGCGATCCGGGCGATGCCGGCGCCTCGTGCGCCCTGATCGCGCGGTTAGGGCTCACCATCCCGACCCTGGGGGTCTGTCTCGGGCATCAGTGCATCGGCGCGGTCTTCGGCGCGCGGGTGGTCCGCGCCCCCGTCCCCGTCCACGGCAAGGTGGCCGCCATCCACCACACCGGCGCGGGCGTGCTCCGCGGGCTACCCTCGCCGTTCGATGCCACCCGCTACCACAGCCTCATCATCGAGCGCGCGACCCTGCCTCCGTGCCTGGAGGTCACCGCCGCGACCGGCGACGGTCTGATCATGGGGTTGCGCCACCGCGACTACCCCATCGAGGGTGTCCAGTTCCACCCCGAATCCATCCTGACGGAGGTGGGCGAGGACCTGTTGCGCAATTTCCTCGCGGTGGAGCCCGCGACCATGCCCGAGCGCGTGACCGAGGCGCGTATGACTGTCAGCGCGAGCAAGACACTGGAGGCTGCTCATGCGGCGGGAGGTATCTCATGATTCGTGACGCGATTGCCCAGCTCGTGGCCGGCAAACCCCTCGGCGAGACCGACGCGGCCGAAGCCATGGAAGAGATCATGACCGGCGTGGCCACGCCCTCGCAGCTGGGCGCCTTCCTCACCGCCCTGCGCCTCAAAGGCGAGACGGTGGAGGAGGTCACCGGCCTCGCCCGCGTCATGCGCCAGAAGGCGGTCCAGGTGCCGCTGTCCCCCGCGCTCCGCGCCGTGGATACCTGCGGTACGGGCGGCGACGCGGCGGGCACCTTCAACGTCTCCACCGCCGCGGGCCTCTTGGTCGCCGCCTGCGGCCAGCCCGTTGCCAAGCACGGCAACCGCGCCGCCACCAGCCGCTCGGGCAGCGCCGACGTGCTGGAGGCGCTGGGTGTCAAGCTGGAGCTTGGCCCCGAGCAGGTGGCGCGCTGCGTGCGGGACGTTGGCTTCGGGTTCATGTTCGCGCCCACCTACCACCCCGCCATGCGCCATGTCGGCCCCACCCGGCGCGAGATCGGCATCCGCACGGTCTTCAACATCCTCGGCCCCCTCACCAATCCCGCCGGCGTCAGCTACCAGGTCCTGGGCGTCGCCGATGCCTCACTTCTGCGCTTGATGGGCGAGGCGCTGCTCCGGCTGGGGTGCGCGCGCGCGCTGGTGGTCCACGGCGCGGACGGCGTGGACGAGCTCTCGCTGAGCGCGCCCACCCGTGTCTGCGAGGTTCGGAGCGACGCCGGCAGCCTGCGCGAATACACCATCGCGCCCGCGGACGTCGGGCTGGCTGAGCGTCCGCGCGAGGAGGTGCGGGGGGGTGACGCCGCCGCCAACGCCGGCCTGCTCCGCGGCATCCTGGCTGGCAAACACTCCGGCGCGCCCGCCGACATGGTGGCGCTGAACGCCGCCGCCGCGCTTTATGTGACTGGCCGCGTTGACACGCTCGCCGACGGCGTGGGTCAGGCGCAAACCGTCCTCGCCTCTGGCCGCGCCGCCGCCACCCTGGACGCGCTCGTGGAGGCCTCCCAGGCACAGGCCGGCGCCGCCGATTGAGGGGAACGTGGCATCCATGACCACTTCGTTTCTGGAGCGCATCACCGCGGCGACGCGCCGGACCGTGGCCGATCGCGTCGCGCGCGTGCCGCTGGACGCCCTGCGCGACCAGATCGCCGTGGCGCCCGCGCCGCGTGCCTTCGCCGCCGCGCTGACCCCAACCCCGGCCGGCCCCGCCCGCCTCGTCGCGGAGGTGAAGCACGCCTCGCCCTCCAAGGGCGTGCTCGCGGTCGACTTTGACCCCGCCGGGCGTGCGCGCGCCTACGCCGCTGGCGGCGCAGCGGCCATCAGCGTGCTCACCGAGCCCGAGTACTTCCTCGGCGCTCTCGACCACCTCGCCACCGTGCGCGCCGCCGTCGATCTCCCCATCCTCCGCAAGGACTTCATCCTCGATCCCTACCAGGTCTACGAGGCGCGGGCGGCCGGCGCCGACGCCGTCCTCCTCATCCGCGCCCTGATCGACGAGCCGACCCTCCGCGACCTCCTCGCCCTCACCCATGCGCTCGGGATGGAGGCGCTGGTGGAGGCGCACGACGCCGCCGAGGTGCGGTGCGCCGTGGCCGCGGGCGCCCGCGTGATTGGCGTGAATAGCCGCGATCTCCGCACCTTCGCCGTTGATCACGATGTTGTTCCCCGTCTTCGTCCGCTGGTGCCCGCCGACCGCGTCTTCGTGGCCGAGAGTGGCATCGCCGACCCCGGCGGAGCCCTCCGCGCGCGCGCCTGGGGGGCTGATGCGATCCTGGTCGGCGAGGCCCTGATGCGCGCCGCCGATCCCGCCGCGCTGGCCCGTGCGCTCGCCACAGCCGGCGGCGGCCCCACCGCCGCGCTCTTCGCCGGCCGGCCCACCCCGTTCGTCAAGCTCTGCGGCCTGCGCGATCCCGCCCACGCCCGGGTCGCCGTCACCGCTGGCGCCGATGCCTTCGGCCTGATCTTCGCCCCGGTCCGCCGCCAGGTCACCCCCGAGGACGCCGCCGCGATCGTCCACGCCGCCCGCGAAGCGGCGCTTTCGCATTCCGCGCTCCCCTCCCTGTCGCAACGGCGAGGGGCTGGGGGAGAGGACTTCCCCCTCGCCGTTGGCGTCTTCGTCGACGAAGACCCCACGACCATCGCCCGCATCGCGGACACCTCCGGCCTCGACGCCGTCCAGCTCAGCGGCCACGAGCCGCCCGCGACCATCGCCGCCGTCGCGTCCCTGACCGGCCTCCCCATCCTGAAAGCCGTGCGCGTGAGCACGGAGGATGATTTCGCCGCGGTCGAGCGCACCCTCGCCGCCGGCGCCACGCCGCTGCTGGAGCCGCATGCCGCCGTGGGTGACGCTCCCAACAGTCGCTACGGCGGCAACGGGCGCCCAGGAGATTGGGAACTGGCGGGCCGCGTGGCCGCGCGCTGGCCGATGATCCTGGCGGGTGGGCTCACCCCCGCCAACGTCGCCGCCGCGCTCGCCGCCGTGCGCCCGCGCGGCGTGGATGTCAGCAGCGGCACCGAGACCGAGGGCGTGAAGGATGAGGCCAAGCTGCGCGCGTTCGCCGCCGCCGCGCGCGGCGCCATCGCCCAACCCGACTAGCGAGGAGACCACCATGGCCCACGACACCGAGACCGCGCCGGCCCGCCCAGTCTACCAGCACGGCGCCTTCCCCGACGCGCGCGGCCGCTTCGGCGCGTTCGGTGGGCGCTTCGTCCCCGAGAGCCTGATGGCCGCTCTGGACGAGCTGGAAGCCGCATACACCGCGGCCCGCGGCGATCCCGCCTTCGCCGCCGAGCTGGCCGAGCAAGAGCGCACGTTCACCGGCCGGCCGACTCCGCTCTACGCCGCCGAACGCCTCTCACGCCGCGTGGGCGCGCGCGTGTTCCTCAAGCGCGAGGACCTCGCCCACACCGGCGCGCACAAAATCAACAATGCCCTGGGCCAGGGCCTGCTCGCCCGGCGCATGGGCAAGCCACGCATCATCGCCGAGACCGGCGCCGGCCAGCATGGCGTGGCGGCCGCGACGGTCTGCGCCAAACTCGGCCTGGAGTGCGTCGTCTACATGGGCGATGAGGATATCCACCGCCAGTCCCTCAACGTCTTCCGCATGAAGCTGCTCGGCGCCGAGGTCCGTCCCGTCACCGGCGGCAGCCGCACCCTCAAAGACGCCATCAACGAAGCGATCCGCGACTGGGTGACCAACGTCGCGTCCACCCATTACCTGATCGGCTCGGCCGTCGGTCCCCACCCCTATCCCCGCATCGTGCGCGACTTCCAGAGCGTCATCGGCCGCGAGGCGCGCGCCCAGGTGCTCGACACCGCCGGCCGTCTGCCCGACCTCGTGGTGGCCTGTGTCGGCGGCGGCAGCAACGCAATTGGCATGTTCCACCCCTTCGCGGGCGATCCGGATGTGCGTCTCGTCGGCGTGGAGGCGGGCGGGCGCGGCATCGAAACCGCCGCGCACGCCGCCACCCTGGTGGCCGGCCGGCCCGGCGTGCTCCACGGCGCGCTCAGCTACCTCTTGCAGAACGAGGACGGCCAGGTGGTCGAGACCCACAGCCTCTCCGCTGGCCTCGATTATCCCGGCGTCGGCCCCGAACACAGTTATCTCAAGGACACCGGACGCGCCGCGTACGTGGCGGCGGACGACAACGCCGCCCTCCGCGCCTTCCAGGTGCTCAGCCAGGAGGAAGGGATCATTCCCGCGCTGGAGTCGGCCCACGCTGTCGCGCACGTGCTGGCCCTCGGCGAGCGTGGCGAGCTCCGTCCCGATGACATTGTCGTGATCAACCTCTCGGGCCGCGGCGATAAAGACATGAACACCGTCGCGGGCGCGCTGGGGGTCACCCTTGACTAGCCGTGGCAGTCGCACCGGAGGTGTGGAACGGAGGCGTGGCATGACAGCATCTGGCGGCAGGGGCGAGCGCATCGGCGCCGCGTTCGCCCGCGCGCGCGGCGCTGACCGCGTGGCGCTCGTGCCCTACGTGATGGCCGGCTATCCCGACCTCGCCACGAGCGAGGCGCTGGCCGTGGGCCTAGCCGAGGCTGGCGCGGATGTCCTGGAGCTCGGCGTGCCGTTCTCCGACCCATTGGCGGATGGCGCCACGATCCAGCATGCCGGTCAGGTCGCGCTTGACCATGGTGCCACCCTCGGAAGCTGCCTGGACCTGGCCGCGCGGCTCAGCGCGCGTGTGAACACCCCGCTCGTCCTCATGGGCTATTACAACCCGATCTACAGCCTCGGCGTGGACCGTTTCGCCGAGCATGCCGCGGCCTCCGGTGTGGCCGGCCTGATCGTTCCCGACCTGCCACCCGAGGAGGCGGGCCCGTTGGCGCGCGCCGCCAGCGCGCATGGCATCGAGCTGATCTACCTCGTGACGCCCAGTAGCCCCGATCAGCGCATCGCCCAGGTGGCCCAGGCCGCTGGCGCCACCGGCCATGGCTTCGTCTACTGCGTTTCCCTCAGCGGCGTGACCGGCGCCCGGACAGCCCTCCCCGACCAACTCGGCGCCTTCCTGGCGCGCGTTCGCGCGCGCACTCCTCTGCCGCTGGCGGTGGGCTTCGGCGTCTCGCGGCCCGAGCACGTGGCCGCCGTGGGCGCTCTCGCCGACGGCGCCGTGATGGCCAGCACCCTCATCGATGCCGTGGACGCCGCCCCTGAGCGCGAGCGCGTGGCGGCGGGCGTCGCGCGCTTCCAGTGGCTCGCCACCGGTGCTCCGCGCACCGAGCCTCCTGGCGGCGTATGATACCAATGCTGGATAGTCCACGCCGGTGCAATACCGTTCAAATAAGGACGGCGTGGCCCGCGAAAGGGGCCGGCGAATGCATTCGCGACGGCCCTCCCTCGGAGGGCCTCTGGATGGCCTTCGGCCGCGAAGCCCCCAGTAGGGGACCCCAAGTCGCCCGACGGCGACCGCGGATCGACCAAACGGCGCGATTTCCAACCGGCCTGCGAACTCTCATTTGAACGGTATTGCGCGCCGGTGGACTTCGTGGCCGCATGCCCGTAGGGGCGTTCGGTTGAACGCCCGTGCGGTTTCAGCGCCCGATCCCCGCGACGACTCACCCATGTGCGCTATTTCACCATGGACCCACACCCGATGGATAAATCCCCCACGGACGCCCACCTAGCGCGCGCGGGCGAAGTCTGGCGCCGGCTGCCCTATGCCACGGCGCCGATGGGCTGGCAGCTGGCGCGCACCGAAGCGCTCTTCGATGGACTTGTCGCGGGCGCCCCGCCGACCATCCGCTGGTACATGCCCGCGCGACCCGCCCTCGTCCTCGGCCGCTCCCAGGGACCCGATCGCGCCGACCTCGCCGCTACCCGCGCGGGCGGCGTGGCGGTCCATCGCCGCACCTCTGGCGGCGGGGCTGTTCTGGTGGACGACGCCGCGCTGAGTCTGGATATCGCCCTGCCCACCAGCCACCCGCTCGCCCTCACGGATCTCACCCGGTCGTATGAGTGGATCGGCCGCGTCTGGACCGACGCGCTCCACCATCTGGGCATCCTCGATGCGAGCGCCATCCCCACCGCCGAGGCCCGCGCCCTGGCGGCGCTGCCCGCGGACGATCCCCTGCGCCTGGCCTGCTTCGGCACCCTCTCGCCCTACGAAGTGGTCGTGGGCCGGCGCAAGGTCGTCGGCCTCTCGCAGATCCGCCGCCGCCCCGGCGCCATCTATGCCATCGGCGTCCATCTGCGCTGGCGCCCCGCGCGCCTGACCGCCCTCCTGGCGCTCGATCCCACCACCCGGGCCGCCCTTACTATATCGCTCGCTGGCGCCGCCGCTGGCCTCGACGAGCTGGCCGGCCGTCCGGTTGCCACTCCCGAGATCATGGCCGCCGTCGAGAGCGCCCTCACCGATCGCCTGGGCATCATCCTCACCCCTGGACCCTGGCTCGCCGCCGAGCGCGCCGCCGCCCAATCCGCTCGCGAGCGCTTCCGCCCAATGCGCTCGCCCGCCGTCCCAGCGCTCACTTCGGCTTCGTAGCGGTGTCCGGTGGACACCTCATTCGCATCAACCGAAGGGGAAGGCGGAGGCGCGCACTGCCCGTCGCCGCTCGGCCCCATGGGGTCCTCACCCCCCGGCATTCACGCCTTCTGCCCGTGCGCCGGCCATTGATGGCCGCTCCGGTGGCGGCCCGTGGGCTGGCCATTCATACCCGCCTCCGTGTCCGCCTCCCTCTCCGCCGCGTGTTCCCGATATTGCGGTACGATAGCCACGACACTCATAAGGAGGTCCCCAATGGACGTTGTCGAAGCCATACGCACCAAGCGCGCCGTCCGCCGCTTCGCGGAGCGGCCACTCCCCGAGGACGCCACACGCGCCATCCTCAACGCCGGGCGCCAGGCGCAGAGCTCGAAGAATTCGC